>CAZAGA010000119.1:4452-9366 GCA_964484335.1 uncultured Anaerolineaceae bacterium | reverse complement strand
GCGACCGGCCTTTCGAATCAACTGCGATCGAGTTGACCACGCCCATTTCCGGGCGCCCATCCACGACGGAAAGCTCCCAACGGTATTCCGGCGCAGCAGCAGCAGCAGAGGGCGCATCGAGCGCTGGTGCGGTTGCATCCACCAGTGCTTCTGCTTGAGCAGGAGCTTCAGTTGAGGCTGTCGCAGCAGGTAAAACTTGAGACTCGGGGGATTGGCTAACGATAATTTCCTCGGTCGCAACGGCAGGTTCCGTGAGGCGCTGGGTGACGTCTTGGGCCGACGTAGCCACGACCTGGGTCGCAACTGGCTCTGACCCACGATCAGATCCACCCGCGATGAGATCCTTTCCGGGGCCAAATATGAAAAACCAACCGCCCGCAACAACCAGTACAGCCAGGCCAAGTAGAAGCCAAAATAAAAGGGGCGGCTTCTTTTTTGATGTTGGTGGTTGGGGTGGAATTTCCTCCACTTTGAGGGTGTATCCGCAAAATGGACAAAAGCTGGCCTCAGATTTAACCGCTTGGCGGCAGTTCGGGCAGATCGGTGTAGCCGGTACAGCCGGTACAGCTGGAGGTGCTGGAAAAGGATTCCCGGTGACCGGGCAGAATTTTGCGTGGTCCGGATGGGTACCCTGGCAGTAGGGACAATGCATCGGGGTTTATCCTAGCTGAGCCCCGCAGGACCCACAATAATGCCCGGTGAGGTGGTTGACTGCGCCACAAACCTGACAAGCCCGGCTTTCTGGCGCATATTGCTGCTCCGAGCGCAAGCGCAACAACCAGACTGGCAATCCCTGGAAGAGGCTAACGAGCATCCAAAGAATTAATCCAATCGCTACAAATAAGAAGAACAGGTTTAGAGCAAGTAGTCCATCACCGGTTCGGTCATAGGTAATCACCAACGAATAAATCCCTCGATAAAGCTGAGGCAAAGCAACCAGGATGATCGCACCCGCCAGGAGAGTCCTGGCCTCGCCAAAGGTTCGAAATGCTTCCGGCCAGCTCCCCCATACTTCACTGGCGTAAAAAAGCAGTGCGATGGCGAAGAGAAAAAAGAAAACCAGGCTAATCCAACCCGGAAGCTGGATCTCCCAGCCGGGTTGAAAACTTTGCTTGACAAACGGCATCGCCAACAGAACCGTTTTAGCCAGCCACAGGCTAAACAGAATGATTAAAATCCGGGCAGATGCGATTCCAAGCCGGGGCAGGGCCATTGGGCTAAACTCGACCCCCGCCGCAGCCGCGTATACCGGCGCCGTTTGAGCCGGAGCCGGTGGCTGATCCAATCGTTGGCCACATTTGACACAAAACTGGTAGCCAGGTTCATTCGGGGTATTGCAATGATAACAAATCATCTGCTGCCTCCTATGGTAATTCTAAGGGTACCACTCGGGATGGAAATAAGGGCCACGTGGCGTTATGCTCGTGTAACCTCCCCCATCCAGGGTATAGAGCCATAATTCTTCGATGTTTTCGCCCAGGTCAACGCCGAACAATATCTGCCGGCCATCGGGCGACCAGTTGGGATCAAATGTGCGCAGATTGCCTAGCTCAATCCGCGATTCCTGGCTGCCATCCGGGCGCATCAGGAACAAGTCGCGACTGTCATCCAGGTTCTTAAACCGGTTCCCGTCTGCGTCCTCTCGAACACTGCAGAAAACAATCCATTGACCATCCATCGACCAACTCACATCGAAGTCATTATTATCCGGACTGTTGGTTAGATTCGTCAAGGTCATGCTGTCCAGGTCAAGTCGGAAGATGTCTTTATTGTCATTCAAATCCAACTGGCCATTCCGGTCGGTATCGGCTAATGCGCGCGCAAAGATGATCGACTTTCCATCTGGCGACCACTCAGGATCCTCATCCGTGCCGCTATCCGTCAGGCGCTCCAAACCACTGCCATCGGCATTCACGATCCAGATGTTTTGAGCATAGTCCGGTTTTCCAGACCGGCTTTCGCGACCTTCAAACAATATCCGGCTATCCCCCGGCGCTGGAGACCAGGCAGGCCAGCGCGCAGTACCCTGGAAATTGGTGATTTGTTTTTCGGTGTTGCTGGCCACGTCCAGGGTGTAGAGCTCCCATTTATCTGGGTTGCGATAGGAGGCATACACAATCATGGAGCCATCCGAGTTGGGAGAAGGCGCTTCATCGCGGAAGTTGTTGCGGGTTACCTGGCGGCGCTCGCCTGTAACCACATTTTGAGTGTAGATTTCCCGGCTGGTGTTCATATCGAAGGCGTAAATAATCCAATCGGTACTCGGGGCTGATTCTGGTAACACTTCCTCAGGTTCTACCACAATCGTAGCTGTTGGCTGTGCTAAGATCGGATCCTGAAAGGCTTGCACGCCTGAGTTTTCGGGTTGGTCCACACCTTCTTGCGGGAGAGGAGCGGTTGTCGGTATCGTTTCTTCTGCCCCATCCGTGCCGGCTGATGGCTGGCCCGCTTCCAGGGTAGGCTCGCCAATTGGGTTGAAATTTCTCAACGTAGGTGTGTTGATGGGAATAATCCAGGGTGTTGGCGTGATAGTAATAGAAAGTTTATTCAGAAGGAAATTTGGCCGGATCCAAAACCAAAAAAGCGCCGCCATGCCAAGCAGGACAACCAAGCCAATTATAAAATAACGACCTGACCGGTTGAATTTTGGTTCACTCTCCGTAAATGCCTGTTGGTCGAAAACTAGAGAAGCTTCTGCTTCCTGACCGGCAAATTGCGCGGCGCCACAATACGGACAATAACGCGTCCCAGCTTTGATCTCCCTGGCACAGCTTACACAGGCTGGCTTTTGCTCAAGCTTCTCACCAGTAATCGGGCAGAATTGTGCGTTCTCCGGGTGTTCATTACCACAATGCGGGCACTTCATCGCCTAATCCTCCGGTATGCGGGCTTTATCATTCCAGCCTTGTCGCCAAATTGTCAAGCCCAGGAATAATCCAATCATGAGTAGCAATACCAGCCAATAACCCAATAGCAGCCAGGGGCTGCTGGTAAAGTTCAATTTATCCAGGACAGGATCGTTTATTTTTCCAGCGTTTTCAAACAGCATTACGAGATTCAGACTGTTGCCGAGCGCTCTCAGGCCCCAATGGGTAATCGAAAACCAGGCCACCGGTCCGACGTTGAACAGCAAGCCGGCCAGGACGATTTGCACCAGCATGGCTGGGAACATCAACATACTGGCCTGGTCCAGCGAACGGGCAAAAGCGGAGATCAGCAGTCCCAACGCCACTCCTGCCATCAGCATCAATTCCAAGGTTACCAGCCACTCGAGCGCCAATGGTCCCAGGAACTGGATCGCCGCCGGTAGAGAGCGCCCTAACGCGCCGACCTGGCTTTCTGGTGTGAACCAGACCAGGGTGATGGCGACCAAAGTCGCCATCTGCCAGACGCCCAAGCCACCCAATACCGCAAACTTCGAGAGTACGTACGGCAGCGGACCGACCCCATAGCGGCGCTCCCGGCCAAAGACCCGCCGTTCTTTGACGATTTCCTTGGTGGCATTCAGGATGCCAAGCCAGGCAGCCGCGATGCTTAAGATAAAAAGGGCAGTTGATGAACCCCGGATTCCTACTACGGTAAAACTATCGCGTTCGGCAACCGCCAGCAACAAGATTGCGACCAGGATGCCCTGGAGTAGTTGGAACACGAATGCTCCTGCGTCTCGACGAACCAATTTCCAATATCGAGAGGTCAGGATGCCCAGCTTGCGCCGGTTTTGCTTCCAATCAAAATGGAATTTCTCGGTGACTGCTGATTGCGGCCTGGCCTCGAGCCCCTCGCTCTCCTGGATGTCCTGCGGTGTGCGGCTATGTTGCCAGATCTGTTCATTGTAGCGCGGTTCGGCGATCAACTGCTGGTAGAAGCGGTCCGCTTCTTCTGGTTCAGCAGTCACCTGGTAGACCTCGGAAAATGTTTCTTTGCCAAAGAATTCTTGAGCAGTCTCACCGGGAGGCCCAAAGTAGAGCACCACACCGCCACGTTCCACCCCTGCGTGGTGAATCCGTCCCATAAAGATCACATAGTCACACAAGCGGACATTTTCTGTGGCATGGGTGATCAAGACAATGGTTTTTGGATCT
Source organism: uncultured Anaerolineaceae bacterium (assembly GCA_964484335.1). GTDB lineage: Bacteria > Chloroflexota > Anaerolineae > Anaerolineales > UBA4823 > CAZAGA01. The sequence continues at coordinate 5,284 of CAZAGA010000119.1, read as the reverse complement.
TGATCCGCCCCACCCTGGGCCCAGTTGCGCATCAGGTTCATCATTTCCAAATCTAACCCAGGGTCTAGCCCAGAGGTGGGCTCATCGAGGAAAAGCAGGCGCGGTTCGGCAACCAGCTCCATCGCCACGTTGACCCGTTTTCGCTGACCGCCGGATAGGCGAGCAATTGGTTTCTCCTGGAGCTCCGGCCGGTCCAGTTTTACTGCGTTGAGCGCCTCCCGTACTCGTTCCCGCCTCTCTTCCCGATCCACATCACTGGCGAAACGCAATTGTGCGGTGTAATCGAGCGCTTCGAGAGCGGAAAGCTGAAAATGCAAACTATCATCTTGTTGGGGAACATACCCAATCACCGTGTTCACCGGACTAAACGAGCGGATTTCCGAGTCGCGAATTAAGAGCTGGTTATTGAAATAGATATCCCCACTCCGACCCTTGCCCTGGATCGTGTCCATCCCTAGCAAGGCCTTCAACAGCGTAGATTTTCCCGCCCCGCTGCCGCCAACCACAGCACTGAACTCACCTGGGCGAAAGGAGAGGGGCGTCCCTTTGAGATCCAACAGAATGCGTTTGTTGACCTGGCGCTGCAAGTTCACCGCATCCAGGCGCAAATGAGCTGGCCGCGGCGGGGTATCCTGGGTTTCATGCGACAAGCGTAAGGCGAATGGCGCAATCCACAGCGTATCTGTGTCTGGATTAAAGGGTAATCCTTCCGGCCCCACCCGCTGGTTGTTCACAAAAGTTCCCTGGTCGCTACCAATATCAATCACCCACCAGCCAGCCCCCGGGCGTAGTTCCAGGCGAGCATGATGGGCAGAGACAGCCGGGTGAGCCA
>CAZAGA010000119.1:0-4352 GCA_964484335.1 uncultured Anaerolineaceae bacterium | reverse complement strand
ATCGACCAGATTGGGAGCCGCATCCTCCAAGCTAACCCCAACCTGAGCAAAGCGGATCAAGCTGTCCTGGAGTTGGACCAGCCCGCGCCCACGTAGCCGGATTCCTTGCCAGAGCGCCTGGCCGCCCGAGGGGCCATCACTATCACCGCTGTATTCGTCATCCCGGAACGAGGTCATCACTACCTGGTCAATGACCAGGCTCCCAAGAACATCCAGGCCTCCATTATCCGAAAATTTCACTACTACCCCTGGCGTGATACGCAAAGCCGCTTGTTCGCCCACGCGCAGCATGCCAGTCACCACCCGCGCCAGGGGTTGTCCATCAATATCTTCCCAGGATGACCAGACATATTCGCCGCTGCTCTCAATTGCCTCAGCCCGGATTTCTAGCGCATTTCCAGGGCTATTGCGGATCAATAATAAGCGCTGCAGATTTGGCTTGGACTGGGCGTCCAGGCTTAACGGATACCAGGCGCTATCCTGGATCGTAAGGTTGTCAAGCACGGGCGAGACGCCACGCAACACTAGCGCGCCACGGGGATTCTGGTCGCCCCCCGCAAAGCGGATCTGGACATATTCCAGGACTGCGTCCGCCCGGGCGCCTTCAACCGAAACACCGACCCAATCGCCCGGTTGCGCGCCGCCTCCCTGGCTGTAATCCTGATCCCGCCAGGAGGTCAATACCACCGGCCGGTTGCGTGAACCCCTGGCGATCAACCGGCCACGAGCTCGCAATCCCGATCCAGCAGCAAATTTGACCACGACTTCTTCCGATAGGGTTAGCCCTGCGCCTTCTTCAATCGACAGCCAGCCGGTAACCGTACGCATCACCGGTTGCCCATCCTGGTAGATCGGGTCCCACTGGCGCTGCTGGCTGGCTTCCAGTTTGCTTTCACGAATCGCCCATTCATTCGCCGGCTGGTTGTCCTGCAAGACCAAATTATCTACGCTTGGCTCAGAAGCAATATCGCTGGTCACCGGGTAGTAGCCACAGGAGAGAATCACGATATCCTTCAAGGTTGCCTGGCTTTGGGTGAAATTCAAGCAACCGACCTTGCTACCAGGGTTTCCAGCATAACGGATTTCCAGGTTGGCCAGGTTGGCGCCAGAGCTGCCCTCCAGGACAATCCCGCCCCAGTCGCCTGGCTGAGCGCCGCTTTCATCCCCTCCACCGACCGGATCTCGATAGGAAGTAAAAATGACCGGCTTTTGGGCTGTCCCATCGACCTGTAAGGCGCCTTTGGATTTGATCCCCTTGCCGTCGGTAAATTTCACGATCACCCCGGCCGAGACCTGCAGAGTAGCGCCCGTCTCCACCGTGACCACGCCAGCTACCCGGCGGACAACCTGCTCGCCCTGGCGATTGGTAAGGATCTCCCAGGTGTAGGTTTTCGCCTCAGCCAGGGTGGACTCCCAAATTTCCCAGGTATTTGAGCGGTCATTCTCCTGGATATCCAGGTCGATCACTTCCGGTTGGGAACCAGCGTCGCTGCTCACCGGCGAAGCAGCGCAGTTTACAACAGTGATTTCTTCAAGCAGTGGCGCAGTAGATTCAAGGCGCAAGCAGGGGATATTTTCGGCGCCGCCATAACGAATTTCCAGGTTGCGGACCTGCTTCTCGGCATTCGAGCCGAATTTCATATGAAACCCTGACCAATCACCCGGCTGAGCGCCGCCTTCTTTGCTGAAGGCGGGATCCCGTACCGAGGAGAAGATAACCGGTTCCTGGCCAGCTTCACCGAGGGTTAAATTTCCATCCGACCACAAACCATGATTTCCCTGGGCAAATAGGAGAATGGTTCCAGGGCCAATGGTCAGGCTGGCGCTCTGCGGTACGCCGACCCAGCCATCGGTGACCACCGGAAATAACGCCTGGCCGTCCTGAGTTTTCAGCACAGTTAGCGCCCGGCTGGCTTCCTCCGGCAGGCGGCTATCACGCCACTGCCAGCGCCGGAGGGGATCGCTTTCACTTAAGCTTATCTCCTCAATCAGCGGATCCGATCCAATGTCGGTGCTGATGGCAAATCCACTGCACTCCGAAACCGAAACGTTGACAAGCTGGGGATTGGCATCTTCCATCCACAGGCAGCCGACTTCACGATAGCCGCCCTGGCCTCCATAGGCCAGTTGAACAAATTCCAGCCTGGATCGAGCAACCCGGCCAAAAAAACGCAAGCCAACCCAATCTCCAGCCACTGGCTCAGGAGCGCCGTCTTCCCCGCCATCATTGTAGGAAGTGAAACGCACCGGTTCCTTTTCGGTTCCAACTGCGTTCAAGGTTCCTTTGATGTTGATTGCGCCATTTGGCAAGAACTTCACAATCCCGCCCGGGTCAATCGTCAGGCTGCCACTTTCGGCAATCGTGAGCAACTCTCGAATAATATACGGTTGCTGGTTGTCCCAAGTTTTTACCGTGATCAGCTCGCCAGGACGGATTTCCCACCCAAGCGGGCCGTTTTCAACCAGTAAAGGCCGTCGAATCTGGGGGTAACTGTTTGGGTCGAGGCTCAGGGCATACCAGGCATTGAGATCAAACTTCAGGTCTTCGATATGGACATCACTGGCTTCGGCATAAAGTGCAGCATGGTACTCATAACCGGCATACTCGAAGCTGGCGTGGCCGATCACCGAATCTGGGTCAGCGTCGCTCAAGACCAATCCCCGCCAAAAACCTGGCGCCCCGCTGGCCGTGTTGGCAGTGAAAAGAATCCGCCGGCTGCTCTTCCCGCAAGCGAGGATTTTGCCTTCGACGACCATTTTTGCGCCCTGGCCAAATTTGACCCGGGCTCCTGGCTCGATGATTAAAGTCCGGCCTTTCGGGACAGTGAAGGTGGCGTTTTCGGCGATAATGTAATCCTGGCCGGCTTTGAAGTAGCTATCGCGGCGCAGATTGCCTTCCAGATCCAGTCGATTGGCTTCTTCGTAATCTTCGGTTACTTTGGCAGGTTCGCAAGGCGGGAGTTCGCTGACAACATCTGACTTGCCATTAATAAACTGAATACCAGCCCAACCGATGACGAATAAAAGTACCAGTCCGCCAGCCAGGTAAAACCAGCGCCGAGGCGCGAGGGAAGGAAGGGTGGGCAAACTGATTTTGGGCCAGCTTATCGGCCGCAGGGAGCGCCTGGCTGGTTCGCCTGTCTCGGCAGGGCTGGCTGGAGTTGAACCGGGACCAGGTTGTTCAGGGGTGGTCCGGCGAGTCGGCTCCCCCCGAGGCAACCCGGATGGGGTAGCGATTCCAGGCAGAGGGTACCCGCAAGACAGGCAGTGATCCGGAGCTGGCGGTGGATGCAACCGGTGACATCGCGGGCAAGCCCTCGCCTCCGCTTGAGCAGCTTTGGGAGTCGTTGTGGATATGGAACGCCCACACTCTGGACAAAAAGAGGCATCTTCCGGAAGTTGTGCGCTGCAATAAGGGCATTGTTTTTGGTTCATCGATCCGTGCCTCTGAAAAACAAATCGCTAAAGGATTAATCGCTCGCCGCACCAGACACAAAAGTCGCTGCCCTCAACTGCTTTCTTCCCACAAGTTGCACAAAACAGCGGACGGGCAGTAAGTGGCTCTGCCAGGACCGCCATCTCCGGTCCCGGTTGGGCAGCAGATGGTTCAGACAGCGCAGCCGGTTCAGCCACGAGGGCGATTTGACCAGCAAAGAAATTTTCAACTTCCAACCTGGCTTGTTGTTCAAATTTTCTCGCCCGATCGACGTCACCATTAACCAGGCGATCAATCCGCAACAACAATTTCAGATCTACTTCCCCTTCCAGAGCCCGGACCGTTTTCCTAGCCTGTTCATAAGATTTTCGGTCAAAATATTTATTCAGCCCGAACACCCCAAAGAGACAGAAAATCATAAAAATCAGAAATCCCGTATAAAAAAACCGGCTATTCGTAAATAAGAAAAAAACGAACATGGAGAGGAAGAAAAATCCGAGCGAAAATACAACCCGGGCTGGACCAGAATTCCGTTCTTGCAAACGAGTAACCTTCTCCCGAGCATCCTGGTACTGGCGGACTTTTGGCCAATTTTCTAGATAGTAGCCATAATCAGCCTGGGTTTTAGTGGCCTGGAGAACGTCATTCACAATGACTTGTTCACCAGGGGTCAGACTATTCATCAGGCGATAAGCGTTGTCGCGAATTAATTTGATGGTCTTGCTGACGTATTCCATATCAACAAAGTCTGGGAATAACTCGGGCTTGATCGGAGATTCGCTTAGATTTTGCTCGAGAATTTTCATCCCGCCCGCCGCGATCAACGGCGATTCTGCTTCTTTTATCAGTATCTCTTCCGCTGCCTGGTGAAACCGGAAGATTTCCTGTTTCAGAGCATTGATTAGCGCCTGAGCAG
>CAZAGA010000118.1:0-9407 GCA_964484335.1 uncultured Anaerolineaceae bacterium | reverse complement strand
CCAAGGGAACGGCCTGGCCAGGTTCTCCCTTGAACTCCCAAACTTTTACTGCTCGATCGGTGAATAGCACCCCATCTAAATGATCGATTTCGTGTTGGAAAATCCTCGCCAACCAACCTTCTGCTTTAACTTTCACCGGTTGGCCACGCCGGTTTTGGCCTTTAATCGTGATTGCCACCGGGCGTTCAACATCACCAACATAGCCAGGAATAGACAGGCAGCCTTCTGTTCCCAGTTCAGTTTCCTGTTCAAAGCGAGTAATCTCAGGATTGACCAATGCATACAGCTTGGGAGGCGTTTCTTCGCCTTCCTCATTTTCTTCAGCGTATTCAACCACAATAACCCGCAAGGGGATATCCACCTGCGGAGCAGCAAGGCCAACCCCTGGGGCTTCGCGCATGGTTTCGACCATGTCGTCAATTAAGCCCTGTAATTCGGGGCCGAAATCCGTGACTTTACGGGCTTTTCGCCGTAAGACAGGCTCGGGAATGGTAACAATCTTTCTCAACGCCATAAGACCCTCAAAATAACATCCTTGAATAACACTGGCAGGATATTTTACCCTGAATGGCTGCCGCTCCAGGAAAGTTCTAGACTTATTCTAATTTTTTAGCTTCCTTATTATAAGCCACCAACCAGTTAACCATCCGCTCCTGTTCACGCGCCTCCTGGATCAAGCGTTTCCGTTGGCGTAGCGCCTCTTGTTTGTTAGCTATTTCCTGGTGGACACGATCCGGATTATAAACATCCAGAAATATAAACTCGGTGTTCCCAACGGTAATATAGACGTTACCAAAGTTCAACAAGATGCCCAGGAAGGTGCGCCGGTGGGTAATGGTCAGAATATCTTCAATATCTGCACTTTTCTTCATTTCGGGGCCGATTGGCTTTTTCTCGATGTCAAAAATCTGGAATTCTGTAATCCGATAAATATCATTCTTCCAATCGGTATATTGGTACCAGAGCCAAAAGCCGAAGACTGCAAACAAGCCTAACCAAAAAATCAAAAATAAAGCAAAAGACAGGCCGAGAGGGTCAAAGATGAGTTGAACGGAGAAAATGAGAAGCCAGGCGAACACACTCAAGAGTGGTAAACCGGTTTTCCAAAGCAAAATTGGAATTGATTTCCGGTAAGTCACCGTACTACCTTGTTCAAAACGTAATCTCAAGAAGTTATCCAGGCGAGAGCGTAAGCTCTGCGGCTGGCGGGCAGTTCTTTTCTTTTTCCTCGGTTTTGGCCCCGGCCGTTCACCCGCCAGAGAGGGGATCAGTTCTTCAGGCGCCTGGCTTTGACGCTTACGCAAAGCGGCAGCCAGGATTTCCTGAATTTTGGCTTCTTCTCGCTGGCGATATTCTTCTTCCGCCCTGCGGCGCAGCCCATCGATGTATGCAGAGAGCAGGTAGGGCTGGCTGGTTTGCTTCATGGAAATCATCCCGGTGAACGTACGCGCCGAGACATCTCCATAACCTAACAATTGACCAAAAAAGGTTGAAAATACATCAACGGCTAGGATTGTGTAGAGCGGCGCTTCATCCCGGCTATCATAAAATAGGATAATTTTTTCCAGGAAAACCACCCGTTGACTGGTAACAACAAAGTAATCGTTTCCCCAATCGAGCCAAGACCAGATAAAGCCGCCAAGCCCAACAATGCCCAATCCAACACTAAAACATAACAAGGTGATCCCGACAGGGTTATTACCACCTTGAGTAATCGCTAAGGCCAAAAGAGGCAGCGCGATCACAAGCAACACAATCGGAATTAGCAAACCACGGATCAGGAAAATCCAATGCCGACGGGTGATAAGAAACACCATTTCATCTGGCAAGACCCAAAAAAAGCGGTTAGAACGGGCCATGCGCCGGCTGTTCAGGATAATTTGAAGGGTGGATTTAAGTTCTGGATACTCCGCCAGCAAGGCACTGAACTGCTTGGCATCCAAGGCAAGCAAGACTGTCTCCCCCACGGCCCGAGCAGAGGCCACATTGCTGTGTCCCAGGAGCAGCCAGTCTTCACCGAAGTAATCCCCGGGATTGAGCAGCTTCTGAAGGACTTTCCCGCGCGGTATATTGATCTGCAATTCAACTTTTCCAGAAAATACCATCACAAATCGTTTGAGCGGTTGCTTACTGGAAGCAATCGCGGACCCATCAGGGTATGTCTCCGGGTTAAAGCGATCCGCAATGGATAATAATTGCTCGCGAGTATAGTTTTGGAAAGGGTACTCCCGAGCTAACAAGGCAGCAATCTCGATCCTACCAGCAGCCATGTCCTAACCTATCCTCACTGAACAAGCTCTAGATTCTCGAGAGGTAATTCAACCTGCTCACCGTTTTCCAGGAGCAGACGGGCGGAGGTCGAACCCCAACCACCTGGAAAGACGGCGCCATCCAACAAATCAACAATAGTCCCCGAGCGCCCGAGTTGAGATAAGCCAACCAGGCGAACTTTCTTCCCAGGCGCAAAGAAAGACTGGCTAGAAGAAGGCTGTTCCGCGGGTATCTCTGGGCCGGGAACGACCAACTCAGGCCGATTGCCCAGGGTTAGGTCACCAGGCTCAGCATTCAAAGCAGCCAGCTTGCCAGAACAAGCCAGCAGGATTTCCACCGCCAGGGGATTCAGAGGGTGACAGCCAAAACCTTCAAGCACGATCAGGGGTACCTCCACAGAAGCAGCCAATGGCAAGAGGGTTGGATCCAGGCTGGCCAAGACCAGCCCTTTGAGTGAGAAGCTGGCAGCAGCCTGGATGACCTGCGGATCGCTGCAGTGACCTGCTGCCAGAATTGTGCCAGAAAGACGGCCATCCAGATCGGCGCGCTGCAAGCTTGGGAAATCACCTTCGAGATGGATACGTAGCAGTCCCTGACCGATTTTTCCATTGCCCCAGGCGGCCTGGATGAGCGCGCCTGTGTTTTGAATCACAACGCCGCGTTCTGGGACAAGATCAACAACTTTTCCCGGCAGGCCGGCTAGTAGCCGGCGGGTATGACCCGAGATTTCGAGTAAGATTTGCCCGGCCTCAATTAAGACTACCCGGCCGTCGACCGGTGTACGAACCAGACGCCGCGCCACACCGACCGGCCCGGCAAGGATATCCCGAGCAGTAACCTGCAAACCCGCATGGCAGGTTAAATACTTTTCCACCTGATCTGGCGGTACCCGAAGACCTCGACAGACATCGAGCAGGAGATGTCGCGTCCCATAGCTTGTTTCAGCGATCGTATCTTCTGCTGAGACCATCTGGCCCAGGCGAACAGGAACATCCGCCAGGCCTGGCAGCAGGCGATCTCGTTCGATCAGCGTATGCGAATGATAGCAGGTAAGGGGCGCTGGCATCGAGTCAACCTCCCAGCATCCAAAACCACTTGCGATAAATCTCGGCTCGCCGCTCGACGCTTTCTGGCAAATTCAATGGCCGGCCGCGAGCATCAACGATAATTCCCAGGCTGCTGCCCGTAACACGCAAGCTGCCGCCTCTTCCGGCACCTCCCATACCAATATCATAGCGATGGAAAGGCTGCAGCTGCAAGGAAGCCCTCTGCCCGTCCGGTAGAGGGATAACCTCCAAGTCGCCCTGGCGGATATCCATCAACTTTTCGTGCCCTTCATCAAATAAGATCCGAATCCGCAAGACTGGCGTTCCAGCCGGAGCGATGCCAAGTGGTGTAATGACGGTAGCGAGGTGAATCAAAACATTCGAATCTAGCACTTGAGCAGCCATTACGGGGTGGGTACCAGCCAGCGCGCCGATAGCAGCCGCGACCTGGCAAGGATCCAACAACAGCGTGGTAATCCCATTAGGCTGAAGACCATCTATTAGCGTCAGGCATGCCTGGCTGAGATTGGGCAACCCAGCGATCAACGAACCAGCCACGAGGATGGGCTCCACCGAAGATAGTTTTCCAGTGTCAAGGTATCGAATAGCCCCCGGGAAATCTCGCTCGACATCAGCTAACAGGCGGCGCAACGCGGCGCGGCTTTGGGCATGGCGAATCGCTAGATCCGGTTCGGTAACTGGCAAAGCCCTGGGGTATAGGGCCTGGTTGAGTAAATATTCTTTAATTCGGGCATCTGAGATACCTGGAGATGCCAGCCAGTCGCTAATCGGATTGACTAGATCGTTGACCGGAAGCGCCTCAACCAGGGCCGGCTGAGGATAGACAGCCTGGGTTAGCTTACCCTGGACGACTGCCGAAAGACTCATCCCGGCTGGCCCAATATCGACCCCCAGAACGCCCTTTTGCGAGCGAAAAACCTGTTCCAAATAATGAATTACCCGGCTAAAGGCATGAGCAGAAGGAAGCACTTCGCTGCTCGTTTCTTGGCAGAAGCTCTTCAAGCCAGGAAGTTGGCGCAGACGAGTAAGAGCAGTTATATTAGCTAGAACATCTTGGGCTGCCTCCAAATTTTCCTGATTTAAGGAAGGTCGGATATTTGGAGCCAGGTGCAAGTGAGGTGAATGATTGAATAGGACCTGGACGAGCGGCTGTAGCGCCTGGTTACCTACATACAGGATCTCTGGCTGCAGTTCTTCGGGAAAACGCAAAAAAGCCATTCGAATTGGCTCCAGCAAGCGTAAAACGCTCCGGGAAGCTCCACTATTAAAACCACCTGAAATCAGAATTATATCGGGGCGGTTATCCAGAATATCATCAATCATTGCTTCTGGGTTCGGGTTAGCGCTCAGGTCGATCAATCTAACCGCCCCAGCATAAGTGGTGCGAGCCAGGCGAAAGGCGCTTTCGAGTGAGGCCTCCTTATGCAACCCAGCCAGCAAGAGATTCAAGGGCGGCCCAACAGACACGGTCACTAGACAACGATCGATGCCATTGCCACCTCGGTCAATTGGCTGGATGATCCGCTTCTGTGAGTCGAGTAAGATTCGGCCCGTCGTGGCCTGAAGTTCTTCGATAGCCTGGCGGAGGCCATACCTTACATCTTGACCGGATGCACCTAGGGTAGTCGGGGATTGCCCAGAGCCAAGCAATCGGTATCGTTCTCCATCCAATCCAAACAGCAGAGCGCGTGTGATTGTGGCGCCGATATCTAGAGCCAATAACGCGTTGATCTGCAAGGGATCGGAAGTTGCCATCAGATTCACGGTATAAGTAAGCCTCGCAAAAAGCTAACTAGGAATTGCATCCGGTCGACCAGGGCGATCAGCGCTGCTAATAATGCACCTGCAAAAACCGCTCCCAGCGCGACCGCTATACTGGCCTTCCCAATTATTGCCAGGCCTTCAAGCCAGGAGTTCTGGCTTTTTGCCTGCTTTCGTGCAAGGTTTTGGCTAAATTGAAAGGTCGCCAGGACAGCAATCGTGCTGATAAGGATAACACTGGCATTCAATGTACGCAAGCGTAGATCGTCGTTAGAAAATTCCCAGACAGGGCTCTCCATCACATTGACCGAGGCTTGAATTTGGGGGACGAGCGTCCCGGTGATAACACCGCCGATGGCAGCAGCGACACCAACCCCAATTAAAAAGGCCATTACAGGGGTTCCCCAAGCTGAAATGCGCCGGCTTAGCTTGGCTAGAAGCAACAGGCTAAGGACTACAGGGATTATCCGGTATAGCCAGCCTGAGGCGCTGATGTCAGTGCTCCAAAGCGGCTCGAGCAACCTGGGCCAGACCACCGCCTGCCAAGCAACCAGCCCAACATAGCCTGCAGAAACCCCGATAAAAGCAGCAACCGTCAAGCGGAACAATTTATTATCCCCGACCAGGTAACTGAGCACAAATAAGGTCAGGGAAAAGCCAACAATTCCGCCAAGCAGACCTTCTAAAGGAAAACTCATGAGCTTCCTTCCTGGCTCCTTCTGGTGATTGAGCTTCGCCAGGCGCTCAGCACGCCATTCGCAATCCCGGCCAAAATGATTAAGAGAGCAGCAGCCAAAAGACCCTGATTGAAGGAAGCCCACATACCTGCTTGAACCAATAAACGGTTCGTCAACCGCCCGTAGGCCAGACCATCTCTGAGACCGATTACTGCACCCTGGATCTGAGCAGGCGCGGCTAGCAAGTAAGGCTGGAGGGTAGGCGCAGCCTGTTCACTCAACACCAGAATAAAAGGTGTTTGCAGCATCCGTGGACGGATCTGCTCCAACCAGTCACGAACTACGTCGGCTTGGTCACTGGCCACTACTACCAAGGCGAACTCACCCAATGAATTCACCGGCTGGCCGCCTGGACGAAACAACTTGGCCGGGTCTTCCCAGAAATTACGTAGCCCGGTCTGCCCACCCGGAATAAAACCAAAATTAATAACTGGCTGGTTGGTATTTTTCCCTGGGGTGGAAAAAGAGACTCGCCGGATTAAGAGCTCAGCCTGCGCAGGACCGGCTGGCAAGCTGGAGACCAACGCCAGCCGCGCCCCTTGATCAACCAGTTGTTGAACCAGGGGAAGGGCTGCCACGGTCAGTTCAGCGGAATAGCCAGCTTGGTAATCGATTGCCAGAAGCACCCAAGCGCCTGGTGGCATGCCCTGGACGGTTTTAAAAGCCTCCAGAGTATGTGAAGCTACTTCTGGAGGAGCAAAAACCATACGGTTTTGGGAAAAGATCAATGGACCAAGCAGCGCAATCAAGAGAATCCCGGTGATCAACAAGCGCAAGAGTGGCTGAGAAGTAGAAACTTTCCGTTGGCCAGGTCGTGTTTCAAATACAGTTCCGGCAACTATCTTTCCAAACAATCCGGCACGCGCCTGATCGATCTCACTAACCTTTAAGATCGGCTTTGAGTGGCTACCGGGTAGTAAGTTTTCCAACCCTGTGGCCATTGGGGCAAGGAAATCTCTGTCATCTAGATCCATTCCATGCTCGTCGGTGTCGGATCGGCCAGTTACCGGGCCCGGTTGAGCAGGGATAACCGGCTCAGGTTGCTGGAGTCGCCGTTTTTCTTCTTCCTGAAGCCAATCGGGAAGTGAATCAGTCATTTTCCGCCTCGTAAGGCCTCTCCCCGCCGAACAATATTCGTACGCCGCTGATTACCGTTCCCAGGGCTACACCCAATAAAACCCCTCGCAGACCACCCAAGGCCCAGACTTGCCCCAACCAGGTTTTTAGAACGACTAAACCAGTGGTGTTGATTTGAGCAAAAGAAACCGAACCTAACAGGATCAGCAAAACAGTAAAGAAGAAAATCATCCGGTAACCGCTCCAACCTTTCAGGAAAAGGCGTGCTGCCAGGTATACTAACAGGACAGCTAAAATACCCACCAGGCTGGCTTCAACGGGGATAACGATATTTTGGTAAAGCCAGATCACCGGCCGGCCAGATAGGCCAAATACCACGCCCAATGTAATTGTTAAAAATATCCCGAGGATCACAACCAAGCTAAACAAGCTCTCTGGCTGATGGTTGATCACTTTACCTAGGTGGTGGCGAGTGAGATTTACCAAACCAGTGAGCAGACCAACTGCAGCCAGGGTTGAAAACCACTCTAGAAAAAGGCGCTGCATTTCCTGCAGAGCAGGAAGCTCCGTGAAATAGCCGAGTAGGACAACAACCCCTGCAATGAAGGCAATCAACCATAGGCCCAGACGGTATGGCGTTGTTTTCACAGGACTCCGCTCATTTTGAGCAGCCAGCCAAAGAGAATTGCCAGGATAATCCCCCAACGCAGTACAGCATGAAAGCTTAAGCTTACCTGTTTCCATGGACCGGGTTGCAGGCACGCCCCGAGAAGATAGGGCTCTTCTCCAACTAACGAGGTAAAATTGCAAGTATACTGGATTGCCTGGGCAGTCAGGTTATCGCTCCCCGCAATCGTCTCAGCCCCTGCACGCTCCCCTGCTTCTGTCAAAAAGCCAATTTCAGCTCCAAAATGGCCCCAGAAAAAATTATCGGAAACCTGCTCGTCTAGAATAAATGGCAAGGCACCAGCAGTATAGGAAAATGGGGTCAAACCAGCCAAAGCAGTTGAGGGACCAGTGCGGTAAGGAAATTGAAGTTTTACTTCTCTCGCGGCGCAATCCTGAGCCAGGGTTGCAATTAAACCATCACCGCTGGTAGCGATCCCTGGTCGGTCGCCGGCCGGTTTAATCCCAACTACTGATTTCCAGAGCCGGATGCCAATCATGGCTGGAAGGCTGCGCTGCCCGAATAAACCGCCGCTCCCCAAGGAAAGGTGGATGCGGTCCCCAGCTTCCAGGGAGCTTAACAAGGCTTGCTTGATCTGAGACAGCGCAGTATTCATTCGGAGGTTTGCCCCTTCAGCAAACCCGCAAAAGCCCGGACATGATCAGGATTCTCCAACAGCCGGCTGGCTGTTAATATTTTTTCATTTGGAAAAAAAGGTTGAGCCAAGTAAATCAGTTGAGCACCCAGGATACTTACTGGCCCTACCAGCTCAAGCAGGAGGGCTGCGCTTTCTGCCAAGCCCCAGTGCTGTAAAGTATTTGCCCACGATTGCCAAGATTGCTGATCAGATGCCATTTTAAAAGTATAGCACACTTAAAAACCAGGTTGGTTATAAGCCTTCAGGGATAGTTCGTTGAATTATGACAAAATCACTGTCTTTTATGTGCCATATATTACTTCCCGAATCGCTTGAAAATCAGTACACTATATAATTAGAGATTAAAGGTTCTAATCTTAAAATACCCTAAATTTAACTCCAACCAAAGGAGAATGGGAGAAAAATATGAAAAGAGAAACGGTAACGATCGATGCCAATGAGGCGACGGCCTCAGTTGCGCACAAGCTGAGTGAAGTGATTGCGATTTATCCAATCACACCATCATCCGGCATGGGCGAATTTGCTGACGAATGGTCGGGCAAAGGCTACAAGAACATATGGGGAACAGTACCGTTGGTGATTGAAATGCAGTCCGAAGGCGGCGCGGCTGGTTCTGTCCACGGTGCGCTGCAGACTGGCGCTCTGACTACCACCTTTACTGCCTCACAAGGCTTGCTGCTCATGATCCCAAACATGTATAAGATAGCCGGCGAATTAACCTCGGCTGTTTTCCATGTTTCAGCACGCGCTTTAGCAGCCCAGGCTCTCTCCATTTTTGGTGATCACTCGGATGTGATGTCGACACGCCAGACAGGTTTTGCCCTGTTAGCATCCAATTCGGTACAGGAAGCCCAGGATATGGCTGCAATTGCGCATTCGGCCACCCTGGAAACCCGTATTCCTTTCCTGCACTTCTTCGATGGATTCCGGACATCGCATGAAGTAAACAAGATCGAAAAATTAGCCGATGAAGACCTGCTCAGCTTGATTGACCAGGAGATGGTTCACGCACACCGTGCGCGTGGCCTCTCCCCCGACCATCCAGTTCTGCGTGGCACCGCTCAAAACCCGGATGTTTACTTCCAGGGGCGTGAGACCGTGAATCCCTTCTACGAGGCAGTTCCAGGAATAGTTCAGAAATATATGGATCGCCTTGGAGAGATTACCGG
>CAZAGA010000117.1:0-9438 GCA_964484335.1 uncultured Anaerolineaceae bacterium | reverse complement strand
ATGGAAGACCCGATCACGGTGATTAAGAACGCCGGCTACACCAACCTGATCGAATCCTTCCTGGGCCCGGATGCTTACTCGTACGTCTTCGACGGTCAGTGGGGTTACCTTGACCAGGCCTTGGGCAGCGCTTCGATCCTCGGCCAGGTCACCGGCGTCGCCGATTACCACATCAACGCCGATGAGCCCAGCGTGCTGGATTACAACACAGACTTCAAGTCCGTCAACCTGCAAACCGTCCTGTATGCACCAGATGAGTTCCGCATCTCCGATCACGATCCAGTACTAATCGGCCTGGTTCCAAACGCCCCGCCCACCGTTGACGCCGGTGGGCCGTACAGCGTTGATGAAGGCGGGTCGGTCACGGTCAGCGCGACTGGCAGCGATCCGAACGGCGATGCCCTGACCTACGCCTGGGACCTGGATAATAACAGCATCTTTGAAACCAGCGGCCAGAGCGCAAGCTTCTCAGCCGCCGGCCTCGATGGCCCGAGCAGCCACACCATCCAGGTCCAGGTCACCGACCCGGGTGGGCTCTCCGCGGTTGCCTCAGCGACGGTCAATGTAAACAACGCTGCCCCGATCGTCAGCACCCCGCTGGTAAACCCTGAGCCTTCCACCGAAGGCAGCCTGGTCTCGGTCAGCGCCAGCTTCACGGATCCATACCCGCTGGACGCTCCCTTCACCTGCACGGTGGACTTCGGCGATGGCAGCGGATTGCAGCCTGGGACGGTCAGCGGGAACACCTGCAACGCCCCGGCTCACGCCTACAGTACCTATGGCGCCTACACCGTTACAGTCTATGTCACCGATAAGGACGGCGGTGTGGGTTCTGCCAGCGTCGGGCATACTGTGATCTTCAACTTCACCGGGTTCTTCTCACCGGTGGATAACCTGCCAACCGTGAACTCGGTCAAAGCTGGGCAGTCCATCCCGGTCAAGTTTAGCCTGGGCGGGAATAAAGGCTTGAACATTTTTGCCGCCGGTTACCCGAAGTCGGCTAAGGTGGCCTGCGGTGCAATGGCACCCCTGGAAGACATCAAGCAGACGGCCAATCCCGGTAACAGCAGCCTTTCTTATTCCTCTGGCGGACAGTACAACTATGGCTGGAAAACGGAAAAAGCCTGGGCTGGCACCTGCCGCTTGCTGATCGTGACCTTTGTCGATGGCACGACCCAGTATGCCATGTTCAAATTCAAGTAAGCCAGTTCGCTAGAATAGTTACCCTATAACAGATCGAGCAAGCGGGATGCCCGCTTGCTCGATCTGTTATCCAAAAAACCATTTACATCGCCGGCTGGCGGCCGGTGTAGAAAAGCCAGCGGCCGAAGGCTTCCGATAGGAAGACCAGGCTGAAGGCCAGGCTGGCGCCCAGCGCCCCGGCCGCGTCGACTGGCTGGGCCGAGCTGAAGATTGCCCCGGCCAGCGCCATCCCAAGGAACAGCGGTGCCAGGCGGAAGATGTAGAGCTGGCTGAGCGGCCGGCCAAGCGCCTGCTGAGCGCCTAACCGGGCCAGGTGGGCCAGGTTCAAGGGGATCAGGATAAATTCCACCAGCAGCAAGAACAGCGCCAATCCCCCCAGCAACCGCAGCGCATCCAGGGCCTGGAAAGCCTGCTTAAAATTCATCCAAATCGATTGCACCGCCAGGATAGTCCCGGAAAACAGGCTACCCAGTAATAAGGTCGCCGCCAGGAAGGATAGCAGGGTCAACCTGGAATTCCAGGCCGGGATGGTGCGCTGCATATAGATGCGCGCCATGCTGTAAACCATCCCCATTCCCCCCAGTGCAGCCGCCAGCAGCACCACCGCCCGCCAGGGCCAGCTCCCCAGGTCGTACAGTCGCAAGAACAGGTAAATCCCCAGCCAGCCCAGGTAGGCCAACGCAAATAGAATTTCCCGGCTCAGCCAGGATTGGCGCAGGTTAGCCACGGCTCGCCAGGCATTCCCTGGACTACCCAGGTGAGACAGGGAGGCGACCAGGCCGGCGATCGCCATTAGCAAGACCAGGGCAAGCTGCGCCAAAGCCAGGTGGTCGCTGTTCAAGCCGCCGCTCTCTGGCAAGAACTGCCAGGTACCCACCAACCAGCTCAGAAAAGCGCCAACCGATGTTTGCGAGAACAGGGTGAACAAGATCAGCGAGCGTTCTTTCATGGCTCGTCCAGCCGCCTTTCCTGCTCCAGAGCCGCCTGGCGGGCCAGGCGCTGGATTTCTTCCAGCCGCAGCGGCCCAACCCGGATCTCCTCCCAGTTGCTCACCAGGAGCGGCTCGCCATCCTGCTTCTGGCTGTCGGGATGAGCCGAAACAACCAGCGCCGGGCGGGTCAGCTCTGGCTCGGGCAGGGGGAAAATACTCGGCGTCGAGCCGTGCTGGACGACCAGCTCGCTGAGCTGGCCAAATTCCAGCGAGCGCAGCGGGCAGGCTGCCACGCAAGCCGGCGATAAGCCATGATCGATGCGCTCGACGCAAAAATTACACTTCGTCATCCGCCCGCTGGCCGGGTCGAGCTGCGGCGCGCCGTACGGGCAAGCCCAGCTGCAGTAACCGCAGCCGGTACAGCGCTGGCTGTCCAATAATACAATCCCGTCTGCCCGCTTGGTGATCGCTCGCGTCGGGCAGACTTCGGCGCAGATCGGTTTCTCGCAATGGTTGCAGGCGATGGACAGGTTGTAGGTCTTGACCGAATGGACCCAGGCCTGACCTTCTTGCTGCCAGCCGCCGCCGGTCACCTCGTAAACCCGCCGCCACAGAATACCAATCTCGAGCGAGTTTTGATCCTTGCAAGCCACCTGGCAGGCTTTACAACCCGAGCAAGAGCGAGAATCGAAGTAGAATGCGTATTGCGTCACCATTTAGACTAAAATTAACACAGACTGTCCCAGGTTGCAAGGGTAAACACGATCCTGTTTTTCCAGGGATGAAATCATGCTCCGCATCCGTTTGCTAGGCCCATTCCAGGTTGAACGCGATGGCCAGGCCCTGGCCGGGAATGAATGGCGCGGGCGGCAGATGCGCACCATCCTGAAAATCCTGGCCGCGCGCGCCGGCGAAGTGGTGACCGGTGACCAGCTCATTGACCTGCTCTGGCGAGATGAAGATCCAGCCGGTGCGCGCCGGAATCTCCATGTCCGGATCAGCCAGCTCCGGCATGCCTTGGGTGGAGATAGCCAGGCTGCTACCATTCAAACACTCGAGGGCGGTTATCTGCTTGAGCTGAACGCGGAATGCCGGGTGGATCGGGTTGATTTTCTGGACGCCATCAAGCAGGGACACCAGCTGTTGGCAGATGGCCAGTTGAACCAGGCCATTGAAAGATTCGAGGCCGCCCACGCACTCTATCGCGGCCCTTTCCTGGAAGAAGACCTGTACGAAGAATGGACCCAGGCTGAGCGAGAATACCTGCACCAGGAATACCTGGATCTCCTGATCGAGCTGGCCGAATGTCATGCCCAGCGCGGCCATTTCCGCTTAGCCATCGGGTTGTGCCGCCAGGTGCTTGAAGAAGATAACTGCCGCGAGGCAGTCTATTTACGCCTGATGCTTTATCACTATTATGCCGGCGAGCAAGACCAGGCCCTGCGAACCTACGAGCTGTGCAAGCAGACGCTGCAGCGTGAGCTGGAGGTCCAGCCCCTGCCGGACACAGTGATCCTGGCGGAGCAAATCCGCAACGGGCAGCTTTGGGCGATTGATAACGCGCCGCGCTACCCACCGCCAGTGCTCGAAGGGCGCCTGTTTTCAGTGCCCTTCTCCCTGGGGAGGATGCCCTTTTTGGGACGGGTAAACGAAATCTCCTGGCTGGTCGAACGCTGGCAAACCATGCGGCACGGCATTTTATTCATCGAAGGAGAAGTTGGCATTGGAAAAACCCGCCTGGCGGAAGAATTCCTGGCCTACGTGGCCGGGCAGGGAGCGACGGTTCTACGCGGTAGCGCGCTGAACAGCCCGGCTTTACCGTATGCGCCGGTGGTCCAGGCGCTCCGCGCGCAGCCGCTTCAGGCGCTTGCCAAAGCGCTACCGGTCAGCACATTAGCCATCTTGGAAGGCCTGCTCCCTGGGATGATGGCTTCCGATCCAGCCACCCCGTTGCCGGCCGGGTTGCCAGCCGAGATCGAGCAAGCGCGCTTGTTCGCCGCCATAGGCGAGCTGATGAACACCCTGTTTCCTGGACCGGCAATCTTATCGATCGACAACGCCCACTTGAGCGACCAGGCCACTATTGAGTTGATCCAGTACCTGGCCAGTTCAATCTGTATCCTGCTGACCTGTCGTACGGAAGAAGCACCCGCAGACCACCCACTTCGCCTGGCCTGTCGCCCCCTGAAGCAAGGCGGGCATTTTGCTGGCCTGAAATTAGAACGCCTCTCCCAATCCCAGGTGGTTGAGTTGCTCCAGCAGGTTGCTGGTGGGATGCTACCTGATCTGACCGCCAGGATTGGCTCATTGACGGATGGCAACCCGCTGTTCATCCAGGCCTGGTTGCAACACCTCTTTGAAACGGGGGTTTGCTACGTAGATGCAGCGGGAGCCTGGGCCATCACCAGCCATGCCCTTCCGGCCGCGCCTGAAACAGTCCACCGGGCGATTCAAAAACGACTGGAGCGGCTCAGCCCCGCCCAGCAGCGCATTTTTGACCTGGCCAGCCTGGCCGGGTCGGACCTGAGCTACGATTTGCTCCACCATGCCAGCGACCTGAACGAACCGGTTTTACGCACTACCCTGGACGAGTTGTTGGAAATGGGCCTGCTCAGCGAGCCGCGCCAGGCCGGGCAATCCGAGCTTTCCCTGATCCATGAAAGCTACGGCGAAGTCAACCGCGCCGGCCTTCCCGCCTGGCGCAAACGCAGCCTGCACAGCCGTCTGGCGGCTGCGCTTCAATTCGTCGCCGCGGACCTGGACCTGGCTGCCCCTGGCCTGGCGCACCATTACCAACTGGCTGGCGAGCCACAGGCGGCTTTCGAGTGGTATGTCCGCGCCGGGCAGGTTGCTCAACGCCGCTTTGCGCACCAGCAAGCGCGTGAGTTTTATCAACAAGCCATTAATTTAGATTGTTGTGAAACCGGGCCTGTTTATGAAAAAATGGGACACATCGCCCACCACCTGGCGCACTATGCGGATGGGCTGCACTGGTTTGGCCTGGCTCTCGAGCGCTGGATTGCCCTGGACGATCTGAATGGCCAAATCCAGGCCTATTATTCCCTGGCCGAATGTGCCCGCGAGCAAAGCAAATTCAAGCCAGCCGCTGATTCAGCTCAACTGGGGTTATCCCTGGCGCTTGAACACCCCGAGCTCCCCGACCAGCCCCGCCTGGTCGGGCGTGGCCATATTATCCTTTCCAACGCTTTGCGTTCCGGCCAGCTTGCTCCAGTCGATCGCATTCAATGGCATTACCAGCAGGCCGTGGAAATTGCCAGGTTGCTGCCCGATGATCAACTCAGCGGTGAAGCCTGCTTCTGGCTGGGAGTTATCGCTACCAACCGCGGCGACTACCCGGCTGCCTTAGCGCATGATCGCCAGGCGCTGGAATGTTTCCTGGCCACCGGTAATGCGGGATGGCAGGCCATCACCTACAACAACCTGGCTTATCACTGCTTATTAAACGGCCAACCCGGCCTGGCAGATCAGGCTGCTCAGGCTGGTTTGAAATTAGCTCGTGAAATTGGCACCCTCCATAGCCTGGGCTGGCTGCTCAGCACGCTGGGTGAAATCCAGCTCTACCAGGCTCGTTATCCAGAATCCCGCCAGGCTTTTCAAGAAGGCCTGGAGTTGGTCGAGACCTGGGGGCCTGCGCGGTTACAGCCAGGGCTGCTGGCCGACCTGGCTCGGGTGGACCTGGCCGAGGGCAATCCGTCAATGGCCCGCCCGCGACTTGAGCAGGCGCTCGGCCTGGCCGAGAATGGCGCACCGCAGTTTGTCCCCCGCTTACGAGTCCTGTTGGCCCAGGTTTACTTGCACATGGGACAACCAGGCCAGGCCCTGCAACAGGCCCAACAAGCCCAGGAAATTGCTCAGTTGAAGAACCAGCGGAGTGTCGAAGGCCAGGCCTGGCGTCTCCTGGGGCTGGCCTTTGCCGCCAAAAACCAGCCCGAGCAGGCTGAGCAGGCCTTTAAAACCAGCCTGAGCTTGCTCGAATCGATCGCCGATCGCCTGGAAATGGCTCGCACGCGTGCTGCCTGGGGAAAATGGCTGATCTTGCTCGGCCAGGTTGCCCAGGCTCAACCGTTGCTTTCGCTGGCAAGCCAAACCTTCAATGAGCTGCAATCGGCCGGCGATCTGGCTGCCTTCTAATCCAGCCCAATCCCCGTTGTAACAATTTTGTAAGGCTACTCCGCTATGCTGTGATTAAACCCAACAGCAGTCTTTTGTACCGGAGGGTAGCTAATGGACCAAACCTTAAAACGCCACACCATCACCTTCATCGTTCGCATTTGGGCCGAATACCTGGAACAATCACCTCCACAATGCCGTGGGGAAATTGAGCGCTTGGACAAACCGGAAAAGGCCCACTTTTTCCGCTGGCAACAAATCCCTGCGGTTATCCGCCACAGTCTGACCAGCAAAAATCCACCCAAACCGGTCTCAGACCATCCATCCGCCAAACCTGCCATTTGCACAACCAAGGAGGAAAAATGAAACCAAAAATGATTAGCTTTTGTTTCTTGTCCGTCGCCTTGCTGCTGGCCTTCACGCCTGCCCTGGCCGGGGTAAATCAGCCCGACCAACTCAGCGCCACACCGCTTGGCCCGGACTGGATCTTCGAAACCAACCAGGCTGCTCAAACCAGCCCCGATCACCGTGAGATGTCGATCACAGCCAATTGTGATGTGAACGGGGATGGCTTTATGGATGTGCTGGTGGGTAAGCGCGATTACGATAGCCTGGCAACCGATAACGGCCGGGCCTGGCTGTTCTATGGCAGCCCGTCTGGCTTAAGCGCCACGCCTGGGCGCATCTTCGATCCACCTTACACCAATACCTATGGTTTTTTTGGCACCGAAGTGGCCTGCGCAGAAGTAACGGGCGATAGCTACGATGATATCTTCATCGCAATGGACAACTATGAAGCCAGCTATTCAGACGAAGGCGCAGTATTTGTTTGGTACGGCGCCGCCGCTGGCCCAGGTGCATCTTATAATTGGATGGCGCGCGGCAATAGCACTTACGCACATTTCGGTGTCAGCCTGGATAACGCCGGGGATATCACCGGGGATGGCTACGAGGATATTATTATCGGCGCTAATGGCAATGACACTTCAGGGGTCATCACGGCTGCGTATGTCTGGTATGGTGGCGCAGGTGGCCTGGGCGCTAATGGCCTCCCCAGCAATGCCGATTGGGTGGCATCGGATAATACTCTGGCAATGGGATTCGCCTACGTGGTGCGCGGCATCGGCGATGTCGATGGCAATGGTTATGATGACGTCCTGGTCGGCGCCCATAATTACGATGGCGCCTACACCAATCAGGGCGCGGTGTATGTGTATTACAGCAGCAGCACCGGCCTGGGCGCCAATGGGACAACCGCCAACGCCGATTGGATGGCCATGAGTGAGCAGTCCAGCGCCTATTTTGGCTGGGGGGTCGATGGCGTCGGAGATGTCAATAACGATGGCTATGCGGACCTGGCAGTCGGCGCGTATGCTTATGACAATCCAGAGACGAATGAGGGGAAAGTCTTCGTCTGGTATGGCTCGGCCAGCGGCCTGGGCGCCAATGGCACGCCAGCGAATGCCGATTGGAGTTCTGAGACGAACATTGCCGGCGATTTCCTTGGCTTAGCCTTGAAACCGGCAGGCGATGTCAACGCTGACGGATATGCTGATTTACTGGCTACTGCCTATGGATTTGACCCGCCGGATGGCGTGGGAGGTACGATAGCGGGGGCAGGCGCCTGGTTTGTTTGGAATGGTGGGCCAGCTGGTTTGGATCAAAATGGCACGCCTGGGAACGCCGATCTGTTGGGCTACGGCGACCAGACGAATGCTTACCTTGGGAGAGACCATTGCAGCGCTGGGGATGTCAACCAGGATGGTCGCAGCGATATCTTTGTCCTGGCACCTTTTTTCAGCAACCCAGAACAATACGAAGGCCGCGCGCTAGGTTACTATTCCAGGGCAAAAAACTACTTGCCTTTCATCCGCCAATAATCGCCTCCGATAAATTTAAATGTCGTTTTCGTGTTCACAAACCGGCCCAAGCCGGTTTGTGAACACGAATAACTATCCTCCTGAGGGTGATCGCCGGTGGTAAACTTAGCCCATTATGAAACTCGCCACGCTGTGCTACGTCCGTCAACACAACCAGACCTTGATGATCCACCGGATCAAAAAGTCCAATGATATGCACCAGGGCAAATGGAACGGCCTGGGTGGTAAGCTCGAACCCGGAGAGACCCCGGAAGAATGCGCCGCTCGGGAAATTCAAGAAGAGGCCGGGCTGAGGGTAAAAAATCTGGTCTTCAAGGGCATGATCACTTTCCCAGGTTTCGCTAACGATGAGGATTGGTACACTTTCCTGTTCGTAGTCGATGAGTTCGAAGGCGAGTTGATCGAATCGCCCGAAGGCTACCTGGAATGGATCCCAAATGATCGCCTGCTGGATTTGAATTTATGGGAAGGCGACCGGATCTTCTTGAAGTGGCTCGACCGGCCGGGTTTCTTCTCCGCTAAATTTGAGTACCAGGATGGAAAGCTGATCCGCCATGTGGTCAGTTTCTATCCAGGGTAGCCAGCCGGAAGCAAGTGCTTCAGTCACCAGGCAATTGCCATTGATCGCCTAGTCGCCATAGCGCCGGTAAAGCGCCAGCACCGTCTCAGAGTAGGAGTAGCCGACATCCATCGGGCCATACGACTTGAGCGCTTCGCGCAAGCTGCCGGAGCGCTTGACCAGCCCGGCCAGCATGCGGGTGCCATACGAAACATTGAATTCCGGGTCTTTGAGCTGTTTAATCGTCGGGCGATTCTTGAAGCACGGGCCATTGCCACAGATGAATTCCGCCGCCAGCCCATCGCGTGGCATGACTTGCATTAGGCCGACCGCCCCACTGTGTGAATACGCCTGTGGGTTGCCGCCGCTTTCTTGTAAAATCAACGCCGCAATCAAGTCCGGCGCCAGGTTATGTTGGTTGGCGTATTGGGTGATGATTTCGCACCATTTGAGGATTTTAGGTGGAAATTGCTCTGAAACCTGGCAGCCTGAGCCTGCCTGGGAATCTTGATCGACCGCTTCGGGCTCTTCCGGTTCATCAATCTCGCCTCCCGCATCTGGGTTGTTTTCCTGCATCACAGTTGAGCTCTCCGCGCTCGGGGCGGCCAGGCTAGTGGTCGCCAGGAACAGGAAGACGACCAGCAAACAACCGACCAGGAACGCCGCCGGGACACTCCATCGACTGATTTCGTTCATGCCTCCTCCTTCCAAATGGGTTGAAAATCCCTCTTGAC
>CAZAGA010000116.1:0-9442 GCA_964484335.1 uncultured Anaerolineaceae bacterium | reverse complement strand
GGGCGTTGATGCTGCGCAAGGCCACCACTTACCTGCCCGCAAGCTTACAGCAGCACGTCAAAGAAAAGTTCTGATGAGAGGTCGCCGCAGCTTTGTCCCTTACCAGCGAAATACCATCCAGAGCCAGGCTATCGCAACAAGGCTTATCGCAAGGCAGCCAGGGCGAGTGTACGATCCACCTTGCACAAGCTGGAGTCGATATTGCCGGGCTGGATCTATCGCCCGCTATGCTTGCGGTAGCCCGGCAGAAAAGTATCGGGCTGGTGAGGGTTTACACCTTTGGCACTCGGCTCCCTATGGGCTATGGTTTTTAGTGGAATTTACAGTTGCTTGTATATAGTACGGACTGTTCTTGAAGACAAAACATTAGAGGAAGAGCTAATAGGATATAGAGAGTATGTCAAGATGGTGCATTATCGGCTGATACCAGGAGTTTGGTGATGTTGGTACAAGCGATTATCAGCCACGCTATGATGCAGGTAGGTAGCTGTCCGTGAGTATGCGCCAATGACGCAAGCGTCGAGGTTCGAAAATATGGGGACTGGTCGGAGGCAATTCTGGTACATTCCGTTTATGAAAATCAGCAAGGACTAAGCTTTGCGTATCTACACGGAGATCAGATATGTTTGGACAGATCCACGAAATTGCGAAGGACACCCTGTTTATCGAGGGATTGGGACCTTCGCTCATTCTAAAAGAGCCGGATATCGCCTCCGTGGTGCTCTATCAAACGGGCGACACCTTGTATGTGATGGACACGGGCGCAACCCTTGCATTTCGGGCGCGGATTATTGCAGCCACGGAACAATTGCGACCATTTGACAGGCTCGTGCTTTTGAACAGCCATGCGCACCCTGACCACACACCCAACAATGCCGTGATTCGCGAAATCCCTGCTTCGGTCAAGGAGCACTACATCTCGGCTGTGGGCATTCCCTTCCTGGACTACGCGGCCCGGACAAAGGCGGATTTCGCTGGGATTAGGGAGTATTACAATCTGGAGGATGGGCCGGGAATGCCGTTTGGCCTGATCACCCGTCTCTTCAAGCCGTTTCGCCGGATCTATCCTGATTTGATTGATCGCCACTTTATCAACTTCATGGTGGCGCGCGTCATGTCGAAATTTCAACCGCTGGAACCCTCGATAGAAACCGCTACACCTTTTGAGCTCAGCCCTTCTGCACCACTTCCCATCCCAGGTTTGGCTCTGACTGGTTGGAACCTGTGTGACGATGTGTATGTCATTGAGTCGCGCGGGCACACCGCGGATTCGGTCTCGTTTTATCTGCCCAAGGTGAAAGTGCTCTTCCTTTTCGACGAGACGGTGACCTGGTTCAATTGCTGGGCTGATTCGAGCGCTGCCCGGGTCATCAAAATTCTTGAGGCCGCGCTTGCCATGTACAACGCCGGAATGGTTGAGGTGTTGATTGGCGGGCACCAACAAGAGGTCTTCCGTGGGGATGCAATTCCAGAGCTGATCCGGCGGTTGATTGGCAATCATCAAGTGTTCATCAGCACTCTCGAGAGAATTCTTGGCGATCACCCCCAAGGTCTTACTGTGCCGCAGATTTATGAAAAGCTTTTCAGGTTTCGATCCCAGCCAGCAATTGATGGCTATTTTCGTGAAGAGTTCCCCAAAATGCCAGGCATGCTAAAAACAGCAATTACATACACCTTGCTTGAAGCTGGATATACGGCGAAGGGCGCTACTGGACAGAAACGTTTCGTTGGGTAGCATTAACCACGTCTTGAGAAAGGAGAAGAAACCTTATGATAACCAATACACAGGTCGAAAGAGCCATTCGTTTTGCCAACCCAGTACTGGCTACCCGCTTTGACCAACAGAAGGTGCAAGCGCTCTTGTCGGTGATGAGGGCTAACTATCTGACCATCGCCCCAGAAGTGCCGGAGTTCAAGTCGTCATTCAATCGGATGACGATCAAAATCGCGGTTGATGTGCTGGCATTTTACCGGGCGCTACTGACAGAGTTGCCCCCATCAGAAGCAATTGAGCTGATCCAGCCTTTTGTCAACAATTGGATGGACGGGCAATTTGACCGCTGGATTGCGCGCTTTGGATATGCCAACCAAACCCTTCACCTGATCTACCGCCGCAGGTGGTTTGATGATATCAACCGCGCAGACGAGCCAGAGGGACAGAAATTTGAGTTCCTCCCGCCATCAGGAAACCTGTTTTACGGCGTCAATGTCGTCCGGTGCGGCATGGTCAAATTTCTTGCGAAAATGGAATCACCAGAATTAACTCCCTTTATATGTCGTGGAGATTATCACATCCAAAAGTATTTGCCCAAAGGTATCGAATTCAAACGTACACAAGTGATAGCCGAAGGCGGAGAAAGTTGTGATTTTAGATACTACATTGTTGAGAAACCATCATAGTGAAAAGGTCGCTCGTACCGCGCAACAAAACACTGACCAACATTGTCTGCATCAGACGGGCAGGGGCCTCGCCCTCCACTCGAGGGGATTCAGCCCCAAAGGTGGTGTCCTTGCAAATAAGGCAGAAATGCGTTATGAGGCTCGTTGCCGGTCTATCTATGTCAGTAAGGCTCACCTTTGGGTAGCAAATATATGCATTTAAAGCAGTGAGTAGGCCTATGGTCAAGATAAAGTATTATTTCCAGATTTTGTTTCTTGTTCTATGCACTGGTTGTGCATCGGTCAGAACCGCCACGCCCACCATGCCGACACTGCCTGCCGCCTCGACCGCGACTACCGCGCCGACTCCGACTTGGGTGCCGTTGGCTCCCACTAGTACTTCCCCTCTACCGACCCCGAACGCGGTTGGACTGATCGCATATTGCTCCGACCAGGACGGAGATTTCGAGATCTGGGTGATGAACGCGGATGGCAGCGACCAGCACAAACTAACGGACAATATTGCAATGGATATTTCACCGGCCTGGTCGCCAAATAGCAATCAAATCGCATTCATCTCCAACCGAGATGGCAACGACGAAGTCTATGTGATGAATGCCGATGGCAGTAATGTCCGGCGTTTGACCCAAACCACCGATGCCAGTGAAAGTTTTCCAGCCTGGTCTCCGGATGGGACGCAGATCAGTTTCGATTCTGACCAGAGTGGCAATTGGGATATTTACCTGATGGGAAGTGACAGTGCTGACCCGCGCCCCTTGACTAATTCTCATGGCGACGATTGGATCAGTTCCTGGTCACCGGATGGCAGGCAAATCGTCTTCGAGAGCAAGCGCGATGGGAATTACGAAATCTATGGGATGGATTCCGACGGTGGCAACCAACGGCGATTGACGAGCAATCAGACCCACGATGGGTTTCCCGCCTGGTCGCCAAATGGGACGCAGATCGCCTTCATGTCGCGTCGGGACGGGAATTATGAAATCTACACGATGAATGCAGACGGGACGGACCAGCGGCGAGTGACCAACAACCCGGCAGAAGATTCTGATCCCGCCTGGTCTCCGGATGGAGAGTGGCTGGCCTTCGTTTCACAGCGGGATGGGTATGATGAGATCTATATCATGCGTGCCGATGGTAACGATGTTAGGCAGTTGACCAGCAATGGCGCCCACAATTGGTCTCCCACCTGGCAGCCTGCTGGCGCAACCAGCGTCCGCAGGAACACATGGATCAGGACTTTCGAGGGGGCCACCTATGGGGCTTTCTTTGATATCGCTCTCACGCCAGACGGAAACATCCTTGTGGTCGGAGCGACAAATCATCTACACATGCCGCCTTACTCAGGAGATGCCCTCTTTATAAAATTGAGCCTGGATGGTGATGTGCTTTGGGAACGAACATGGGGTGGTAATGGCTACGAACAGGCGGATTCGGTTGTGCTGGCCGGGGATGGCGGGTACTTTATATTTGGCGAAACCGATTCTTACGGCGCTGGCGATCGGGACTTCTTCCTGCTTAAAATCACTCAGGATGGCACCGAGGAATGGTTCAAAACCTACGGCGGAGTAGGAAGAGAGTGGCCATACGGAATGCTCCAACTGTTGAACGGGGAGCTGCTGATTTATGGATTCACGGAATCCATCGGCGGCGGCAGGGATGAATACGCCCTCCGTGTGGCGCAGGATGGCAATATCATCTGGGTATATACCGTGGAAAGCCCTGGAGAGGAACTTGTGTTGGATGCTCTCGAGACCCTGGAAGGTGATCTTGTGCTCGCTGTGAGCGTCGATGAAGATGGTGGACTGGTTAAACTCGCAGCCGATGACAGCACCCAATGGTCGCATCGTTACGAACTCCCGGGTTGGCAGTATGCCTCCCAGGTCGCTCAAACCGAGGATAGTGGCTTCCTTCTGGCAGGTTTCTCGATGAGCAGCTCACCCCGGCAAGCAGATACCTGGCTCGCTCGCTGCACATCGACCGGTGAATTGGTATGGCAAACCTCTTTCGGTGAATCGGCTTTCGATGATTATGCCAATTCCTTGATTCGCCTTAGCGATGGAACTTATCTGATTGGCGCGATTGCGAATGGTGTTCTGCTCAGCCGTGTTGACGAAGACGGCAATGTTTTATGGAGGCGATCCCTGCTTGAGCAAGAAATGGTTTACGGCGGAATGGCTCTGACCGAACTCGAGGATGGAGGTTTCCTGGTAGGTGGTCTGATCCAACTTATTGGCGGCCGCTCCTACGATGCAATTCTTCTGCGGACCGATGCCGAGGGGCGGGTCGGAGAGTGAGTCAAGCTTTTCGCAATATCAGGAGATGTAGTTTAGATTATTCCCGCAGTCTGTCATGTCGCTGTCCGCCGCCCAATACGTGCATGCAGTCGACTTTGCTCCGCTGGCGCTTTGCAAAGCGGCTGATGCTTGTCGTTAGGCTGCAGTGTGCCTGGGAGAGACATTGATCCGAGCAATTGCAATCACCATTGCGTTGTTCCTCTTGCTGGCAGGTTGCTTATTAGGGTCTGCCGGACAGTTCTCATGGCCCATGGCTTGGGCTGTTCTGGGGATCTATTTGGCTTCCAAGGTAATCGGCCTCGCCTGCCTCAACCCAGACCTCATCCGGGAACGGGCATCTCCCGGGCCAGGGTCAGATCGAGGAGACATGGTGATCGCAACCATGGGATATCTGACGTTGTACCCCGGCATGTTTGTGATCGCTGGACTAGATGCAATACGCCTTGGCCCTACTGTCGCCATCCCCCTATTCGTTCAAGTGACGGCGCTCGTCGTTTTCGCATTCGGCTACGGCTTCGCAACCTGGGCAGCCCTCTCCAACCCGTTCTTTGCCACATTCGTGCGAATTCAAGATGATCGAGGCCACTCGGTCGTCTCCTCTGGCCCGTACGCTCTGGTTCGGCATCCCGGTTACTCGGGTGTGCTTCTCTCACACTTAGCCCTGCCCTTTGCACTTGGCTCCATCTGGGCTTTGCTGCCCGCGGCTGTCGGGACGGCATTCTTCGTGGCGCGAACAATCCGTGAAGATCAAATGCTCCGGGACCATCTTGTAGGCTACCGCGAGTATCAGGACCGGGTTCGTTGGCGCCTATTGCCAGGTGTTTGGTAGCCGCAAGCCTTGCGACCGAAGGGTTTGCCAAGAGCCTGCCGAAAGAGATCTTTGCGCGCCTGTTTCACGCTACCTGTTTTGCTTATGCGACCCAAATATGCAGTATAGTAAAACGCAGTAGAATCAATCCAATTGGCACAAGCTGTTTTACCAGGATGATCAGCAATTACTGAGAGAATCAGATGTGGACGAGCGGAAACCGAATCATCTACCGAGAAGTGACTCATGGGAAGGTGTGGACAGTCCGACCAGTGACTGTTATTGAAGATACACCTGATCTTATCGCTTTGTACATGCGTAATCTTACCCCTTGGAAAGTATGTGTTCCCCTCAACGCAGACACCGATTTGTTGCAATGTAAAGCAAATTTGCGCCAATGGAAACTTGACGATGTGATCTGGAGTTACGGCGACACAATTTTTTTGATTTATCCAGAAAGAGCGCATGCTGTGCATGTGATGTGGGATCAGCAGAGAGAGTTTGTAGGTTGGTATGTTAATTTGCAAGAGCCTCCTAGACGGACGAGTCTCGGTTTTGACTTCTTGGATCAGGAATTAGATATTGTGGTTTCACCAAGTTTGGAATGGCATTGGAAAGACATCGGCCATTTAGAACGCGCGCAGAATACAGGCCTGTTTTCACCTAAGCAGGTTGAGGCTATTATATGTGAGGGGCAAAGTGTTGTCGCAAGGATCTTGGCTAAAGCCGTGCCGTTTAACGGCAGTTGGAATAACTGGAAACCACCGTCTACGTGGCCCACTCCTGGTTTACCAGAAAGATGGGATCGAATTGGCTAAAGACAGTAACAGAACCATGAACATGCGCCATCAGAGACTCCGCCCCGACAGCGGATACGGCATTTGGCGACTTTTCTCGCTGTTTCGCCCTTGTCGGTAACGCCTGCCGTTTGGCGGCAAAAAGGATGTCCCAGTGAAACTCACAACCACAGAAGATATCTTAGAGTTCATGAATGGTTATATCTACTCGGCCGTTTTGGGCGCGGCCATGGAATTGGGCGTTTTTTGGTTACTTGCTGATCAACCTTTATCGGCGCCGGAGATGGCCCAATCCTTGAACATCCCACTGAACCGCTGCCATTATTGGTTACAGATCTTATGCAAGCTTGGCCTGTTGGAAGATAGCGGCGAGCGCTTCGCCCCCTCTTCCGTTGCCAGGGAGGCGATACTGAACGTGCAGAGTCAAGACACCTGGGCTTTTCAGGCGCGTGAAGATCGTGAGCTGTCTTTGTATGTGCGAGATCTGGCGTTGAATATCAGCAAGCCCATGTCAGCCTGGGAGGCATGGAATCTGACGCCAGCGGACTATTTCCAAAAGATTGAGGAAGATCCCATCTACACGGCGCGCTTTACGCGCAAGCTCTACGAAATTCACCGTTCATTTGCAGAACAACTGGCAAACATAATTGACTTACGAGGCGTCAAACGGTTGCTGGACCTGGGCGGTGGTTCAGGGGTCGTGTCATTTGCTCTTCTCCGCAAATATCACGAGCTGTCCTCTGTTGTGGTGGACATTGAAAGCGTATGCCAGGCCGGAAGAGTGATTGCATTGGAAAATAAGCTCGAGAAACGGATTACATACCTGGCTGCAGATTTTTTAAAAGACGTTTTGCCCAACGGATTTGATGTTGTATTGCTCTGTGATGTGGGAACTTTCAGCGAGATTCTTTTCCGCAGGATTTATGATGTATTGTCCCAAAAGGGTCATCTTGTCATTGTAGATAAATTTGCCTCAAGCAGGACCAGTGCTCCGCCGTCACGTTTGTTATCAGCGTTTGTGAATTCGCTTGTATCTCCGGCACAGTCCGTTGACTATATCACCACGGAAGTGGTGCTGATTCGATTGCAGCAAGCGGGTTTTCGGGATTTTTCTATGATCTCCGTGCCGCACACAGATTATCTGCCCTGGAATATCGATTGGACTATGTTAGAAGCTCAAAAGTAAATGAACACCCCAATCAATTGGTTACTGGAAGGTGAGCCTTATATTGAGTATCGAACTCGGCGTGATCTGCTTGGCCAGGCTGAACAAGAGCTACCGGTACGATCGGCGCGCCAGGCGATGCTGGCAAGCCCAGTCGTGCAAAGCCTGGTAGTAGAATTATCCGGCTGGCCGGGGACGGTTATCTCCAGTCACAAGAGCGCCAGCCAGCCGTTTCACAAGTTGACCTTCCTGGCTGACCTGGGCCTGGCTGCCAACGATCCAGGTGTCAAACCAATCGTTAACCGGATCCTGGCACATCAATCCGCTGAAGGTCCTTTTCAACTCCCGATGAACATCTCTGAGAATTATGGGGGCTCTGGCCAGGATCAGTGGGCCTGGGCTTTATGCGACGCCCCGCTGATCGTGTATGCCCTGATCAAATTCGGCCTGGCGAGCGAGCCAGCGGTGATGACCGCCACTGAACACCTGGTTGGCCTGGTACGCGACAATGGCTGGCCCTGTGCGGTTTCAAAAGAGCTTGGCAAGTTTCGCGGTCCCGGGCGCAAGGAAGACCCCTGCCCGTTCGCCAACCTGGCCATGCTCAAGGCCCTGGCTGAGATGGCAGAAT
Source organism: uncultured Anaerolineaceae bacterium (assembly GCA_964484335.1). Taxonomy (GTDB): domain Bacteria; phylum Chloroflexota; class Anaerolineae; order Anaerolineales; family UBA4823; genus CAZAGA01. Next base: position 1,350 of record CAZAGA010000116.1, on the reverse strand, counting down.
ACCAGGATAGCCCGGCCGCTCACGCGGGGGCCGAAATCCTGCTCAGTCTGTGGAGCGAGAGCCTGGACCGACATCCCTACATGTTCTACATGGGCAGCGATTTCCGCAAGCTCAAAGTTCCCTTGGTGTGGTATGACCTGATGCATGTGCTGGATGTGCTGTCTCGGTTCACCTGGCTGCAGCAGGATGAACGGTTGCTGGACATGCTTGGTATCTTAAAAAGTAAGCTGGACGCACAGGGGCGCTTCACACTTGAGTCTATCTGGACAGCCTGGAGAGATTGGGAATTTGGTCAGAAGAAAATGCCCTCGCGCTGGCTGACCCTGCTGGCCTGGCGGATCATTCGGAGGATTGAAGGTGATGCATCATAACCAGGAGATCTTAGATGCCAATGCCCATACTGTGCCACGATTACTTGAAAAACGGATTATATTGACCTTCCAGAATCGTTCGCTCTCCCCTGGGTAGCGGCAATCTGACCGGAAAGTTCACGCCTGGTTCCAGGTTCCCAGAAGATGATTGGCTGCGCAAGAGATTTGGCCCCGGCTCATTGGCCTTAGATTGCTGAGGCGAAGCAGTCGATGACCTCAATCTGTATCGTTCCATTAGTTTTGTGCGAGATGAAAGGGAGCATACCCTGGAAAATCGCAAGCGGAGACTTTATAGCTTGCCTCGGGTCGGGATTGGAGAGGAACAGGCCTGGCAGCGACACGAGCTAAGTTGGGAGGATGATTAGCCTGTCAACAAGATCACCCGATACGTTCCGTGCAGCAGGGATGGCTCATCCTGCACGATCCGGATATTCGCGCCTCGCGCCAGGTCGCAAAAGCGGCGGGTGATGTCGGTGCCAAAGAGCGTGCTGCCCAAGTTGAGCAGTCGTCGCCCCAGGGTTATGCGGCCAGCATCCGGTAGAAATTTGTCGAACACAACTGCCCGGCCACCAGGTTTGAGGGCGCGCAGGTTCTCGCGTAAGCAGGCCGCCCCGTCCGGGATTACGCTCAAAATCAGGTTGAAAATCACCACATCAAAGGCAGCCTCGTCTACCAATAGCTTTTGGGCATCGCCTTGAAGCAAGGTTACCTCCAGACCAGGCAGCGGTAACTTTTGGCGCGCTTTGGCGAGCATGTCGGCGCTGATGTCTACGCCCACAGCCTGTACGCCCTTGGGCAGCAGCGGCAAATCAGCGCCCGTGCCCACACCCACCAGCAAAACGTGCTCACCGGGTTGGAGATTCAGGATTTCAATCACCCGCATTCTACCCGGCAGAAAGAAATGCCCCACGGTAGAATCGTAGATCGGCGCCCACAGGCGGTAGATCAAGCGGTTCCAGCGGTTGGTCATCTTCATGCT
>CAZAGA010000115.1:0-9457 GCA_964484335.1 uncultured Anaerolineaceae bacterium | reverse complement strand
CAACTCAAGTCGATCCGGGTGCTGGAGATCGGGCTGGCCTGCAGGTTGCCAGGCGAAAATGGCGGAAAGGCCAGGGCCTGCAGCCGCAGCGCCGGGTCGCCAAATAAAACAAAAGTCTCCACCAGGTCGTTATACGCTGAGCTGTTGGCATACAGGTAGTACTTGGCCTGGGTCGTCAGGTAGCCCAACTGGGTTTGTTGGTTGTTGAACAGGTTATCAAACAGGTTTTGATCCAGGATGTCATGCCCGGTGCTCAGTCCATAGCCAGTCGGCGACCAGCTTGCGATAGCCCCGCGGCCATTGATTCGCACGATGCTCTCTCCCAGGGATGAATAGTCACTTCCACTTGGGTTCGGCCAGGTGAAATATCCCTCAGCGCAGGTCATCGGAAGGAAAAAGGGCAGTTTACTGCCGTTGGACAGGCTGGAAAGATCCGTTAATTTAAGCAGGCCTTCGGAAGCCCATTGCTGGACATCAGCATGGCCGGCGTAGTGGACGATGAACCGGCCTTGATTAATCGCATTTTGCAGCGCCGTGCGCGCGGCGGCCGAATCTGTGTAGTTTGACCCATAATAGATTTTGTCCACCGTATAATCGTCAGGCACATACGTATTGACGATTTGGTCAGAAAGTACTGCGAAGTTGCCGCCGCTATCCGGGTTATCGGCTACGAAGAGTTGATTAGCGTTCCATCCGCCTACTGGGGCGACTTGCTCATAATTAATCGTTTTATCGACCATGGTTTGTGCTTCGGCGGTGGTGCGAACCGGGAAGCGGCCAATGTACAGGTCTGGCAAGATATCCCCGCCACTGACACTGACATAGCGGTTATCGGTAGCGGTTTCTCCAATCCAGGGATCAATTTCATCAAGGTAGGGGGGAATGTAATTAGGTTCATTCCAGCCATAGCTATTTTTGAAATCAAAATTCCCGTCTCCTACCAACAGAACGAAACTTGGTTTTGGGGATATCCAATTCGTATAGGCGTATGCAATGAAGGATTTTATTGCTCCGGGGTCGAAGACGCCGTAGTTGAATTCGTCATAGACATCCTGAACATCAACTACCTGGACTCGCAGGTTTTGCCCGGCGCGATAATTCGCCAGCGTCTGGACCTGGGTCAGAAAATTCGCATGGCTGATGATAATGTAATCGGCGCCGATCGTATTGGTCTTCCAGTTGGTCTGGCTGTCTACGCTGATGCTGATCGGGCTGAGTCGCCGGTCGGTGGTTTGCGCCAGGTAGCGATGCTCGCCAGCAATGTATGATTCAAATGCAATCCGGTTGCCATTGGCTGTGGCCTGTAGGACGCCGCCAGTGATGATTTGGGGGGCCAAAGGATCTGTCAGGTCATAGACCTCGATCGCAGTGCTGCTAAAACCATCGATCTGGTATTCCCACCGGCCCGGGGTGTCTCCGTCGAAATAAAGCTGGTTATTTTCGGCAAAGTACGTGTCATAATAGTCAATCTCGAACCAGTTCACCAGCACCGAATCCAGGGTGATCCCGTTATCCCGCGGGCACTCAACCTTGATCGTGTTGGTTCCCTCCACCAGGTAGGATTGAGGTACGCTGACGCTAAAGCTGTACTCGCTTCTGGCCGTAAAACTATGATCATCGATCAGGGTATTGTTCAGGTAAATCCGGGTGTGGTGGTTTGGTGTGGCCGAGTAACCTTTCAATAAACCCCGTACAGTGATTGTGTTGCTGCCGGCCCCAAGATGGCTCAAATTAGTCGTAAAGCTCAAAGAAGCTGGCCCCGAAGAAGCATACACCAGTCCCCAATACCAGTGGTCGTTATTTGTGCCGCTTCGTTCGTCGGAATAATAATCCGTATCCAACTCCATGTGCTGGGTAGTCAGGTATTCGCCTGGCACTCCGCCTGAACCAGTTGGCGCTCCATTGATACCGGTCATTCGCCGGCCGGTAGCCGCGCCCCAGGCTAGCCAATACACATTGACATCCGTATATTTCGTATTGGTTTTTTGACCATAGAAAAGCAAATCATCGCCTGGGTTAAATGCGCCATCCTCTTCCCCCACGACCCGGATGGCAACCTCGGCGCCCAGGTTGTAGAGTTGAAAAGTGCGTGGGTCCAGGCTTCCGACAGGAACTCCGGCGGCCTGGAGGTCGGCATAGCTGACTTGGTACAGGCCGTTTTGTTTCACCAGGATTTTATAGCTGCCGGTCGCTGTGGGGGCCTTACCCTCTTCCATGGATTGGAGATCGGATCGAGCCGGGTTAGCTTCCTGGCTGCGCCAGGCGCGCGCTTGTTCGTAATTTATGAGCAAACTCTGCAGGTTTTCCTCGAAATATCCCTCGGAAATTGTTTGGGTGTATCCATTTGGTTGGCGGTCCCTGGTTTCTGCGAATTCTGAATGGTAGCGGACAAAAACCTCGAGCCGCTGGATATACTCAACTTCCCCTGTCAACGGGTTGTAATGAATCGGATTGAGCCTCAATTGGGCAAAGCGTTGGCTGCGTAGGAAGCCGGTCGAGACAATTTCGGCTGCCGGTGTATCCTGGGTTTCCATTGGGACTGAAGCGGTTGCCGGCTCCAGGCGATAGCCTATGAGCTGGTAAGGCCCTTGGAATTCTCGGCTCAATATTGGCTGCGGGGTGTTACACAATGGAGGGTCAATGACCAGGGAGGTTACTGCTTTCGACTCGACCAAAACTTCTGGTTTGGCGTCGAGTGGGATCCCGATCATGGCGCCTTGAACCGGCAAACTGGGCATCCCGGCGAGTTCGAGCTGCGCCAGGCCCGGAATCTGAATAGTCTGGCAAGATTGCCCGTCAAGCCTTTTCTGCTCGAATACTGGCTTGGGTGCAGTCAGCTCAATTCGGATTCCTTGAGAGCTCGTTTGGAGCAGACGCAATCCCGGGGCCAGGCTTTCCCTGGATGTTTGAATTTGAGAACCAGCCTGAGCGCTCAGAATCGCGTTCGTCAGGAAAATAATTAAAACCAGTAGTGAGAAACCAGAACGTAGGGTACCCTTAAGTTTCATAATCACCAACCTGAATCGGTTTAAAAATTGCCCACTGGGTCTCGTTGCGCCTGCTTGGGCGGGGGATCAAGTCAGGCTGAGCACGAATTCCACTGCGCTGGTATTCGGTACAAAACCTAATTCCTGGCAGGGAATAGCTTGCGTAAGGTCTTCCAAAAAAGCCAAGGAATACGCTACTTTATCAGCATCCCAGAGTGGTGCGAAAGTGCGCGCCATCAACCGTCCAGCTGCTTCGACCAGGGGAAGAGGCTGGCAGTAGTTTTGACTGGCCTGGGAAAGGATAAAGATCCTGGACAAGGGTGCAGAATCCGCCAGGACCATGCCACCTTCCCCATGCCAGGGGGTGCCATACAAGCGAAATCCTTCACGCTCCCGCCGGACAATCACCTTATCATCGTTCACTACTCTGGAGCCTGGCAGAGCTTCCCATAACCGGGCGGTGGTGGTTTTTCCTGCGCCGCCATGACCGGTGAACAAGTACCCTTTGCCCTGGTATATTACACCGCAGGCATGGAATAACATTCCCAGGCCATTGCCCAGCAGGTTCATGATGAATAACTCGCCCATCGGGTAGCTTAATGGAAATACATATCGGTCTGGATCATGATCCATCGCAGCGACATAGATATCCCCCGAACGGAAATCGGCCGGGAAGAGCCCCAGTTGATAGGGTCCTCCCTCGGCCGAAGTCACTTGAATGATCCGTTTCCCGTTCGCCTGTCGATATTGCCAGCCCAGGTTGGTTTCAAAGCTGACCGGCGCATCCTCCAGGTCTGGGAATTCGCTGCAATGGATCCGGAGGGTAATTTCAGGCTTTGCCTGGCAAAAAAATACATCTGCTCGGCGGACCAAGTCATACTCCCCAGTTGCCTGGCCTGGAGCTAATTCGATGGGCATACCCCCCAGGCAGATGGTTAATGGCTTGGGCATCTGAGTAAAGGAAAGGTATGTTTGCTAGCTGCGTCGTTGGTTGTTGCAGGTTGGGTTGGGGGCGCAACTGGCCTTAATGCCATTGTTGAGCTTGCACAGCGCCAATACCGCCTCCTCCGCTACGAGGCGAATTTTACTGATTGCAGGTTTTACATAGGCTTTCTTAACTCTGGTTTGAACTGAATTGGGCTGTATTTCTGCGTTGTTCATATTTCCTCCATGCAATTAATTATAAGTCAAGTAGATTAAGTTTCTGGTAGGTTTTGTCCGATTGACCGAAGGCTTCGTTGCGAAGATGAGCTAACTGGCAGACAAACGGCACCCGAGCTTCTGGGTTGCCCAATTCGGTCAAGCCGATGGCCGGGCACTGGGCGCACACGAGCTGCAGCTCACAGCCGCTGCAAGCAAACTGCGGGCTGTATTCCAACGCTAAAAGCTCGGGGAAAAAGTTTTCCCAGCCTTCTTTGAAACTGCCCTTGCGCAAGTCATAGCTTGGATTTCGAGCAGTCATACACAGGCTTAGCTTACCAAAGGCATCGATATGAAAACCGACCCGACCTGCACCGCAGGAATACATCAAGGAGTCGCTTTTTTCGAACTCTTTAAATTCCTCGTAGGCTTTTGGCCAGGCTTTGGCGCGTTCTGGATCTTCTACCTCATAGGTAATGATCTGTTCCGGGTCCAGGCGGTACTGGGTCGGGTTAAGATTGCAGTCGATTCCAGCATTGATCAAAGGATCAAATCGGAATTCCTTCCCCAGGCTTTCAGAGAATTGTTTCATCTGGGCCAATTCATGCTGGTTAATGGTCAGCAAGACTGTTTTCAATTGCAAAGGCAGGTTGCGCTCTAGTAAGAGCTCGATCCCGCGCATGCAACGGGCAAATGAGCCTGGTACTCCGGTTACCCGCTCGTAAGTCTCCTGGGTCGCGCCATACAGGCTGATTTCAATCCCAAATGGACGCCATTCTGCCAGGGTATCAGCAATCGATTCGGTTAGTAAGGTGCCGTTGGTGAAGATGGAGGTGATAAAGCCCATCCGGCGGGCAACAGAGTAAATATCCAGGAAATCTTTGCGTAAAAAAGGCTCTCCTCCTGTCAGCAGGAGCCATAAGCAACCGGCATCCGCCAGCTCGGAAAAGATCCGCACAATTTCAGGCAGAGAAAGTTCCTTCTGCAGCGAACCGGCGCGCTGGGCTAGCGGCAGGTAACAGTGCACGCAGCGCACATTGCAGCGCATTGTCACTTCAAATGAGCCGTTGACCGGAATTCGTTCACGGCTGCAGAGGTTGTGAAAATGATCGCTAAACGCCCCGTAGCCAAGGTTGATCATTGATGGACAGTCCATAGCTTCCCTATACCATTATAATTTTTCAAGTGCGCCAATCTCGACCAGGTTGTGTAAAAGTTCCGTTAAATCGGCCTCGGCCTGAACTCGCTCAATCTCAAATTCATCCAGAATCGATTCAAGTATAGCCGAAGCCGTCCGTTGTCCATCGATTAATTCCCAGGTGTAAGCCGCAGTTTCGTTCAAGGTGTAGATACTCTCAAACTCACCGACGTGCTTTCGGACCGGAACGAGGATAACTTCGCCAGCGATCTTGCGAGCAACAATCTGGGGATCATGTCTGTAGATGGTCTGCAGGTTTGGTTCGGTCATGGTTTTTTCTTTTTCATCCATCTGGGCGATCTGTCAAGATGGGTTTCAGAGATTAGGTTTTCCCGCTTCTTTCAAGTATATCATTATCAGCCGATTTTATGAAATGGGATGGATTGCCGCTTTCGTCGCGATCCATCCCATCTCAGATTGGGCTGATCCACGTCTTAGCGCTGGATGACTGGCAGGAAGAGCTTGGGGTTAAGGTCCGGCAGGCTGGCAGAGCTCGGATCGAGGAAAGCAGTGGTTCCATTCTTGAGTTGCACTTCCAACCAATAGGTGTATACCAGCCCAGGCTGCACATCCAAATCTGTGTACAGGTAGCTGTCGCCAAATAGTTTTCCGGGGTGTTTGGCCGGGGTTGAATAGATCCAGGCCTGGGTAGCATCGGTATTGGTCGAGCGGTACAAATTGAAGCCCAGGATTTCGATTTCACTCGAAGTTACCCACTTCGTCTCAATGGTTTGTCCCGTGGCCTGGGCGGTGAAAGATTGAACTTCGACTGCGGTTGGGGCGGTCGAATCACAGGTATCCGTGTTATTGTTGGTATTGAGGTCAAAGGTTCCCATCGAGGCGGTCACGGTGTTCGTTAACAGGGTGGGTTCGGCCACGGTGGAATAAACGCTGATGTCAACCGTCCATTTCGCGTTTGGATCGGTGCTGGTGGCTGGAAGGGAGGTTAACAATTCACAGGTCACGCTTTGACCCGCAGCGGTGCAAGTTCCCTGGTTTACCGTTCCACTGGTAGTGGTCAACTTGGACGTGTAAACCAACGGTGAATACAGTCCGGCGCCGGTGGGGATGGTATCAACGATTTTCACCTGTCGCGCACTGCCTGGGCCAAGGTTCGTGGTAACAATCCGGTAATAAGGATCAGCGGTGTAAAAATTCGCGCACACCTTATCCGGGGTGATATCGGCCCTGGGAGCGCTAATTTCTGCCCATAAACAGGCGACATTATTGGTTCGTTCTTCGGTGATATATTGGGTAGCAACCGCTGCGGAGTTGTAGGATTGGTCGCAGGTCTGGCCGTTCAGCCCGGTGGTTGTGAAGCCAAGTACATTTACTGTGTAATCGCCGTCTGGGCAGGTAAAGTTTTGCGCCCCGGGCTGGGTCACCGTGACCTTGTCCGGGCAAATGGTGCTGCCGGGGTAGGCGCAGGGCGTCTGGTTGGTGGTTTCGTCCAGGTTGAACCGCGTGGTGAAGCTGAAGCTGGTGCTGGTGACGTTATCATTGCAAGTGACCGGGACTACCGTCGTCAGGTCGACATATTGGAAAGCATTGGATGCTGAAATAGGATTATTGTAATGGGTGAACTTCCCCAGGTAGAAAGGAGTATTGGCGGCGGGAGAGATCGGCCCATTATTGCCGTCAAAGCCGAACCCGCTCTGGTTCGCGAATTCGATTTGCCAATTGCTACCACCTGGGCAATTATAACTTTCGGGGTCACCATAACGAACCTGGTTCTCGTCTATGTCGGGTGGGGTTTGGATCGATGGGTCGGTCGTGCTATAGCTCGTTGGGGACGACCCCGGGCCGGTCGCCCAGGTATTACAGGTCGCGCCGTTGGTGTCGATTGTTCCCCAGGTGCCATCGATATTACCCAGCGAAAAAGCTAAAGCCGCGCTGACCAGGATTAGCGAAAGTACCACGACGCTGCTTGCAATAACCATTCTCCGTTTCATGAATTCCTCCTTACTGATTCTTTCGTTCGAATTTCCGCCCATTCGTGTGACGATTAGCTACACCCGAAAAACATTTTGATTAGCATTTTTCTCATCCTAATTTGACCTCCTGATTGATAAATAACTCACCCCGTAAAAGGCCTGAAAATCACAATAACTCAACCTTAATAAAAAACGCCGAAAGGAACTCCTTTCGGCGGCCTGGCGGCCTGTTCTCACAGGTCCATAGCTTTGCGCCCCTACCTCACGGTAAGTTTGCCATTTCGAGGATCAGCTTAACGATTGATTTATTGCATTATACTTCACTTTATTCAATTCTTATATTAATATTTTCGCATTGGGTTGAAACCTTAATCTTCAAGCCTTTTTCAGGGTTCGAATCGTCAGGCTGTTCCCTACTCTAACAACCGCCCGCGTAAGGAAAGGCTTTTATTTTCCTGGATCCAACCGGCCAGCTCGGGCGAAACCGGCGGTACCGCTTTGCTGGTGATCTGCAGCTCGCCCTGCTCGTCCATCCGGGTAACGAAGTTGACCGCCAGGTTGGGATCCAGGGCGGCAAAATCGTAGCGTTGGTGCGCGCCGCGACTTTCTCGCCGTTCCAGCGCCCCGCGCAGCGTGGCTTCTGCCACGCTCAGTGAAGCGCGCAGATCGAGCGCGATGGCCAGGTCTCGATAGCCTTCCGAGCTAGGCCGCACGTCCATCTCGCTCAGAGCCGATTTGATCTCGCTGATCTTGCGCAGCCCATCCTGCAGGCGTTCTGCGCTGCGCACTACCCCGCAGTTCTCCCACATCGCGTTGCGCAAGGCGCGCTGTAGCGGGCGGACCAGTTGGTCGCCTTCGTGGATCAGGTTGTCCAGGTCATCGTGGGCAGCCTGGATGGCGCTTTTCGAGCGCAACTGGCTGTCGAGCGCTTTCGAATGCGCCGCGGCCGCCTCGCCCGCCCGCCGGCCAAAGACCACCGTTTCGGTCAGCGAATTCCCGCCCAGCCGGTTCGCCCCATGCAGCCCGCTGGTCACTTCCCCGGCGGCGAATAAGCCACTTACCCTGCTGGAGGTATTTTCTGGGTCGACCACCACGCCGCCCATCGAGTAGTGCGCTGTCGGGGCGACTTCCATTGGATGTAAGGAGATATCTAGCATCTGCGCTTCGAGGAACTGCCGGTACATGCGCGGCAGTTTTTTGAGGATGAAATTCTTTTCGCGGTGGCTGATGTCCAGGTACACCCCGCCATTGTCCGTGCCCCGCCCTTCGATGATTTCGGTGTAGACTGCCAGGGCGACCCGGTCGCGTGTCGAGAGCTCCATCCGCTCGGGATCATAGCGCTGCATAAAGCGCTCGCCGTTACGGTTCAGCAAGATGCCGCCCTCGCCGCGCACCGCCTCCGTCACCAATGTCCCGGCCCATTCCTCCGGCGTGACCATCCCGCTCGGGTGGAACTGGACCAACTCCATATCCGCTAAAGCCGCCCCGGCTTTAAAGGCTAGGTACATCCCGTCGCCGGTGTTTTCATCCCGGCGCGATGAGCTGCGCCGCCACAGCCGGGTGTGCCCGCCTGCCGCCAGGACGACCGCATCGGCCAGGAATACTGTCCGTTGCCCGGTGTTGATGTCGAACCCGAAAGCGCCGAAACAGACGCCATTCTCCACCAATAACTGAGAGATGTATTGGTGCTCGAGCACCGGGATTCCCAGCTTGCTGGCCTGGTTATCCAGGGTGTACATGATCTCGCGCCCGGTGTAATCCCCGGCGTAGCAGGTCCGCCGGTAGGTGTGCGCCCCGAAAAAGCGCTGGTCGATTTTTCCTTCCGGTGTCAGGGCGAAGCCGCAACCCCACTCCTGTAATTCCCGAATTGCCGCCGGCGCCTCTTGTGTCATCACTTCAACCATGCGCGGGTTGGCCAGGAAGTAGGCCTCCTCAAAGGTATCGGCAAAATGCTGCTGCCAGCTATCTTGGGAATCGACATTGCCCAGCGCGGCGTTGATCCCGCCGGCCGCCAGGACGGTGTGAGCGTCTTTGCGCATCCGCTTACCGACCACCAAGACTTCCATCCCCGCCTGGTGCGCGGCGATCGCTGCCCGCAGGCCGGCCGCCCCCGATCCGATGACCAGCACGTTTGAAACCATGCTCCGCTGTTGTTGAGCCATTATTCCTCCTTTTTGTTTTCTCGATCATACTATATC
>CAZAGA010000114.1:0-9500 GCA_964484335.1 uncultured Anaerolineaceae bacterium | reverse complement strand
GGTGGAGCAGGGGACTCATAAGCCCTTGGATGTGAGTTCAAATCTCACCCTCGCCACTCCCGCACAAGCTGTCCGGATGTAATTTGGGCAGCTTGTTTCTTTTTGCCTGACGGATGTCCAGCATGATTGATGAGAAATCCATCCCGGATATTTTCAGCCCAGTCTTTGCAAAAAGTATGGTGGGGAGGTCACTGTAAATCCCTTCATCCAGAACTCGCATTCATGGATTGATGGATTCATAACATAATCCGAACATCAGGTCGGTAATATAGACATGTTAGACTGTACCTGATTATCATACTCGGATGCGTATGCGTCGTGATTGTCCATAAAGGTTAATCACCCGTAATCGGCGTTCTACTTTGGCTTTCCGATATATGAGGTGCACCTTCGGAGGTCAGTCGGCGGAGAACCTGCCCAAGCACGATCACCGCCTGGGCATACTCTTCTAAAGATAACTGTTCATTGGGCGTGTGATCCAGGCCGGAATCCCCAGGGCCGTAGGCCACGGTAGGACAGCCCCAAGCTGGGGCGACAATATTCATATCCGCCGTTCCGGTTTTCACGACAAAGCCGGGTTCACTCCCCAAAGCCCGAATCTCGGCCAGGAAAGAATGGACCAGGCGATTATTCTTACCGCTTTGGTACGCTGGGATCGCATAACTCTCCCGGGTGATTTCTGCGCTGGGAACCAGGGTCTTTAGCTGGGCGTACCAGGCCTCTGGATGCAAGCTGGTTGGCAAACGGACACCGATGCGCAGTTCAGCCCATTCTTCCAACCCATCATCGCCAGATCTCATGCCTCGTAGAGTTGGCAACACCCTGTCAAAGGCTCTTTTTCGGCCATGGTTGAAATCCTCCACCCACTTTAACACTCGGTTCCAACCAGCCAGGGCAGCCTCGCAGGCGCTCTCGTTTCCACTGGCGGTATGGGTTTGCGCGCGCTGAACTTGCAATCGGGCCCAGGCGACGCCTTTATATCCCAAGCCTACCCGGTTCCATTGGCTTGGTTCGCCGATAATGGCATACTCTGGCTTATAGAAGTTAACCACGTATTGGGCGCCGGTCGAGTCGCGCTCTTCGTCAATTGCACCAACCACGATCATTTGCCAACCGGGTCGTTTTCCGAGCCCAGCTACGGCGTCAACATAAGCCGCTAGCGGGCCTTTGGCATCAACTGAACCGCGACCATAAAGAATTCCATTCTCACAGCGAACTGCGATTTCGCCCGGTACCGTGTCAATATGACCCAGTAGGACGATCTGGTGTGGGCCGCTGCCCATAACGCCCACCGCATTCCCCGCTCCGTCGGCGTAGCTCTTTTCGTAACCTAGCTCTTGCATCCGTTCCACCAGCCAGGATACTACCGTTCTCTCAGATCCTGAAGGGCTGTAAATATTCACCAGGCCTTCTAATACACCGGTTTGGGTGCAGGTTGTACTCATCAGATTTCCCCTTCGCGGGTATTCCCGGTCAAGATTGAGTTTAGGCCTTCAACCAGTTGGTCGAGTTGTTCCAGGCTGATAACGAGCGGTGGCAGTAAACGGATGACCGCCAAGCCAGCCGAAAGGGCCAATATCTGGCGTTTTTGCAGGGCTTGCAGATAGGGCGCGACTTTGTGTTTGATTTCGATTCCGATCATCAGTCCCAGCCCGCGTACTTCGCGGACGATGGGTGAGTCAATTTGGCGAAGCCTGTCCATCAGGTAAGCGCCCTTTTCCGCCGACTGGCGAACAAGATCCTCGCTCTCGAAGACTTGCAGCACAGCCAGAGCGGCCGCGCAGGCTAACGGATTGCCGCCAAATGTTGAGGCGTGCAATCCGGGTCCCTGGTTTCGCAACCGTGAGCCAAACAAGACTGCGCCCATTGGCAAACCGCCAGCAAGTGATTTAGCCAGGCAGAGCAAGTCCGGTTCGAGTCCGGCATGCTGGTAGGCAAACATGCGCCCAGTTCGGCCAAAGCCGGTCTGGACTTCGTCGATAATGAACAAAGCACCATGTTCCTGGCAAAGTCGCTGGACTCCCAGCAAGAATTCGCGATCACCAGGGTAAACACCCCCTTCTCCTTGGATGACTTCCAGGATCACCGCTGCAGTCTGATCTGAAATCGCCAGCTCAACCGCCGGCAGACTGTTATAGGTCAGGTGCACAAAGCCAGGAACGAGCGGCTCGAAAGGGGTGCGGTAATTCTTGTTCCAGGTGGCTGAAAGCGCGCCCATTGTCCGGCCGTGAAAGCCGCGCATAAAGGCGATCACCTGGCTGCGACCGGTGGAAAGGCGCGCCAACTTGATCGCTGCTTCCACAGATTCGGTTCCCGAATTACAAAAGAAAGCGCGTTCCATTCCGGGGGCTAGGTTGATCAATCGCTCCAGGAGCTTTGCGCGCTGGTCATTGTAAAAACTTTCCGGCAGGGTGATCAGGCGTTGGGCTTGGGCAGCTATCGCCGCCGCAATTGCAGGATGAGCATGGCCTAGGTTGGCAACGCCTTGCCCGGCAGCGACGTCCAGATAAGCTGTACCGTTTTGATCGTATAAAATCGCGCCCTCGCCGCGCACAAAGGCCACTGGCTGCTTGGCGTACAGCCCAGATGTATATTGATTTTCGGTTGCAAGAATATCCATTCCCAATGCTCCACTTGATTTATGAGGTGATATGAGTCCCCGCTCCAGCCAATGCAGCAGTAATTGGCTGCTCGCGCCGGCCATCGCTAATAATCACCCGTTTCACACCGCCCATAAGGGCTTCTTGAGCGGCTAGGACTTTCTTCTTCATCCGTCCCTGGGCTAGCTCGATTGCCTCGTCCAGTCGGGCACCTGGCAGGTTTGGGATCAGGCTGTTTTCATCTGGAAATGACCGCAGCAGCCCAGATACCGCAGTGAGCAAGATCAAATCCTCGCTGCTCAGTGCAACTGCCACTGCTGCCGCGGCCCGGTCGGCATCAACGTTCAGTATCTCTCCGTTGGCGCCAATAGCCAGGGGGGCAATCACCGGTGTGTAGCCCAGGGCCAGTAAAGCGCGTAGCAGATCTCCATTGACCTGGCTAATTTTTCCGCTGTAATCATCCCGAATTATCTTGCGTTTCCCATTTTCAATACTCTGAATGGTTTCCTTGCGATTGGCCTGGATCAAGCGTCCATCTGGACCGCTCAAGCCTAGCGCGTTGACTCCCAGGCCTTGCAGCATGGCGGTCAGGTGGGTGTTTAAACGACCGTTTACTGCCATGCAGAAGATATCCAGGCTGCGCAGATCGGTATAGCGCGAAGAATGTCCGGAGGGTGATTGGATAAAACGGGCTGGGTAGCCAAGTTGCTCACCCAGGGTATTTGCTTCATCAGATCCACCGTGGACGAGCACAAGCGCCTGTCCCTGCTGGATCAACTCAGCAGCGTTTTTACAGATTGCCTGGTGATCCATTCCCTCAGCGCCGCCTAACTTGATCACTGTGATAGGTGAGCCCATGATTTTTCTCCTGCCAGGTCTTTTCTAGATTGGGTGCAGCCCGGGAAATTCCAACCCGGTGGTTTCCTCAAAACCAACCATCAAGTTCATACATTGGACGGCAGTCCCTGACGCACCTTTCATGAGGTTATCGAGTGCACAGATCGCCACCAGGTGGCCGTCGAGCGGATCGTAATCAAACCCCAAGTCAGCATAGTTAGAGCCGGTCATAATTTTGGGTTCGGGAACCCTGTAGATGCCGCGTTGTTCTTTCACAATTCGCAAGAAGGGATTTTCAGTCGCCACCGCCCGGTACGCTTGCCAAAGCTCCTTGATGCTAGTTCCAGGTGGCAGCTGCGCATGCGCAGTAGCCAGCACCCCCCGTACCAGGTCCACGGAAGTAATTGTCAGGCGAGGATCTTTCAACCCCAACTCCTGAATCACTTCAGCCGTGTGGCGATGTCCAAAAGCCGAAAAAGTTCGGATCACACCGCTTCGCTCAGGATGGTGAGAGCCCGGGTTGCCTTCTGCGCCGCCTTCGGAAGAGCCTACTTTTATCTCAAATTGGACAGTCTGCTCGCGCTCAAGCAGGCCAGCCTGGATCACCGGAAAAAGGGCCAGGATCGCTGCAGTGGCATTGCATCCCACGCCACTGACATAAGCCGCCGAGCGGATTTCCTGCCTGTGAAGCTCCGGCAGCCCATACACAAATCGATCCAGCCATTCTGGGGCGTGATGTGCACCGCCATACCAGCGCTGGTAAGTATCGGATGAGCGTAACCGGAAATCGGCGGATAGATCAATTATCCTGTCAGCGGTTTTGGTAAAAACTTCAATGCTTTGCTGTGCCTGTCCATGCGGGAGGGCTAGGAAAAGAACGTCAACTTTTTCCAAGAGCTCCGGAGCGCTGAACTTCAGGGTCGTTCTTTTTCTTAGGTTCGGGTGAACCTGGTAAACGTATTCCCCTAGGTGCTGGCGTGAAGTCACCTGCGCGACTTCGACGCCTGGGTGATCGATCAGCAGTCGCAACAACTCCCCACCAGTGTACCCGGAACCTCCGACGATGCCAACCCGAACGGTCATAGTCTCTCCATTTCTGTTTACCTGCCGGCCTGCTGGCCAACCTTTACAACGTAATCAATGACTGCCCCAGCAATATCCACACCGCTGGTAGGTTGGGCGGTATGGAATTCCATCGTGTGGTTGATTTCGTTGATGAGCAGACCGCGTTCGGAATGCTCAATCAAATCGATCGCCAGTACACCTCCGCCAACCGCATGGGCAGCCTGTAAGCAAAGTTTTTCGATTTCAGGGGTGATTGGGCAAAGTGTGCCTTCTCCACCGCGTGCGGTGTTGGTGATCCAGTGATCTGATTGTCGGTAGATGGCCGTCAACAACCGGTCACCTACGACAATGGCCCGAATATCTCGGCCTGGCTTGGCGATGAATTCCTGGATGTAAAAAACAGAATGTTGGATGGATCCCAAGGTGGCTTTGTGCTCCAGGACTGCCTCCGCGGCGTCGCGATCGTTTATTTTCGCCAACAGCCGGCCCCAGGAGCCAACTACAGGCTTGAGCACAACTGGATACCCGATGGTTTCAATTGCCGATAGAGCCGATTCCGGTGAAAAAGCGATCAGGTTGCGCGGTTGGGGTAACCCGGCCTGTTTTAATGCCGCACTGGTTGCCAGCTTGTCACCACAGGTTTCTGCCACCCGAACGCGGTTGACAGTTGGAATTCCCCACGCATCCAGGATCCGCAAGGCATTTAGGCCGGTCGTATAACTCAGGCTTCGTTCGAGGACTACATCGAAGCGCTCCCAAGCAGACGGTAATTCAAGATCAAAGATGATCTCTCGATCATCTATTTTTTCATACTCAATGCCCCGTTTCTCTAGGGCAGCAAATAGCCATTTTTCCTCTACCCGCAGGCGGGTATAAATAACGCCGACATGCGGTGATCGCGCGGGCATTATTCCCCCCAATCTTCTTGTTCCATTGGGGCCAGCTCGACTCGTGCAGGATCGGTGGAAATCAGTTCGAGGTCAACCCCACAATCAGGGCAGACCAGGATTTCGCCGCTCTCGGCAGATGAATCGAGCGGAAAATCGGCAGCACATTCTGGACAGGTAACGATAGACATGGTCGGTGATCCTTTCTTTCGTGCGAATAAATTAAAAAATCAAACGGCTCTCCTGTTCAGGAGAGCCGATCGAAGTTATTTTGGAAACAAAACGCCAGGGTCAGGGGTCAATCTTCGGTCAGCTATCCCGTTCAGGAGAAAACGGTAGCAATACGAGGTAGACGGGTGGGACGATAAAGAACAGTCATAATGGGGGCAAGTCTATCACGGGCAAGTAGTTTAGTCAACTAAAAATTCAGTAAAAAATATTTTCGCAATTGCCTTTCAGATACCCTGCCCACCATTTGTTATAATCATCTGCGTGAGGATTCCCCACGATGGAAGAGCCTAAGCAGTTACCGGTTCATTTGATCGCCTGCCGGGTTTTTAAGCATCTGGTTGAGCGAATTTTACCCGCTGACCTGTTAATTCAGATTCAATATCTAGATTATGGACTCCATCAGGTGCCCAGGAACTTAAGATCTGCATTACAAACCGCAATAGATCAAATTGACCAGCCGGGCCTGGTTATCCTCGGATACGGTTTATGTGGCAATGGGTTGCACGGAATTACCTCTGGAAAACATATCTTGCTGGCACCCCGGATGGACGATTGTATCGCTATGATGTTTGGTTCGTATGCTGAATACCGCCAGCAATTTGAGAGTCGGCCGGGAACTTATTTCCTGACGAAAGGGTGGCTAGAATCAGGCAGCCAGCCTTTGGCTGAGTTTCAACGCTACACTCAGAAATATGGCCTTGAGCGCGCTGCCTGGTTGATGGATCAACAGTATCATCATTACCGTCGCTTGGCTTTCATCGCTCATCACCAGGCTGACCTGGATCAATACCGGGAAAAGGCTTTAGAAGTCGCCGAATACTGCCGCCGTTGGGGGATGGACTACGAAGAAATCCTCGGGTCCGCCTTTTATCTGCGCCGCCTTTTTGAAGTAGCCCTGGCCCTTGACCAGGCGGATTCGGATTTCATCGTCGTGCCGCCAGGCGCAACCCTGGATCAGAGCCAATATTTACGTTGAAATGAGCTGAGATGGCAGAAATTACCCTGATTTATGGCGAACAGACCAAGACACTTTCGGTTGAGTCCGGTAGCCTGGTTGGCGATGCGGTTGCTGCAAGCGGGCTGCCCTTGGAGCAGCCCTGCGCCGGGCGCGGGACCTGTGGAAAATGCAAGGTACTGGCTGAAGCTGGTCTGGCCCCGCCAGATGAAGTTGAGCGCGCGCATCTGACCTCGGGCGAGCTGGCTCTGGATAATCGCCTGGCTTGCCGTGCCCGGATCGAAGGCAATGCCTGGGTGGTATTGGCGCCGCAAGTGGTCTATTCGAACAAGATTTTCCGCTCCAGCCATCGCTACAAGCGTGGCGACACCCCACTTGGACTGGCAGTTGACTTAGGATCGACGACAGTTGCAGCTTTCCTGACCATGTTGGACAATGGCGAAGTCTGCATGGGCGGCGCCAGCTTGAACCAGCAATCGGTTTTCGGCGCCGATGTCATTTCTCGCCTGGCGGCCGCTGCCAGTACACCCGAGAATGCGCTTCGTTTACATCGCCTGGCGCTGGCTTCGATTAACCAGGCGATTGATTCGCTTAAACTATCCGATCGCATTCGCGCTCGGATTGAACAGGTAGTGATTGTCGGTAATGTTGCCATGCACCACCTGCTCGCTCGCTTACCCCTCGAATCAATTGCCGTTTCACCCTTTCAACCTTTTGATCGAGGTTCGATTCAGAATGCCAGCTATCTCATGGACGGCTTGTTTGCAGATTCCATTCAAGTTAAATTACCCCCATTGATCGGTGGGTTTGTTGGGTCAGATGCGCTGGCCTGCCTGGCTTATTTCGGCTTTGACCAGGCGCAAGCCCCACTGGCCGCCATTGACCTGGGTACCAATGGTGAGGTGCTTGTGACGGACGGTAAAAGAATCCTGGCGGCTTCTACTGCCGCTGGGCCAGCTTTTGAGGGCGTCTTTATATCGTGTGGTACCCGGGCTGTGGATGGAGCGATTGTGAAGGCAGCTTTGAAGGATGGCGAGTTGACTTTTGATACCATCGCCCATGAAACCCCGGTTGGTTTGACGGGTTCAGGGCTGTTAAGCCTGGTGCATGAGTTGGTCCATTCCGGTGTGGTGGGCCAGAACGGCCGGATAGAAACTAACCCGCCTGTCTTGAAAGGGCGAATTGGCCAGGACCGGCATGGTTCGCGGCGGATTGCTCTGACTGATGATGGCAGATTAGGACTGACCCAATGGGATATTCGGGAGTTGCAGAAAGCCAAAGGCGCGATTCGAGCAGCGATTGATATCCTCATGGCGCGTTTGGGACTCAAGCCCCAGGATATGAGTAAAGTAATCCTGACTGGATCATTTGGTGCACAGGTTGATTTACAAGCGGTAATGGGCATCGGTATGATACCACCCGTTGATCCGGCAAATGTTTATGCTATTGCCAATGGAGCTGGCCTGGGGGCGGCTAGCTTTTTGAGCGAAGCGGGTTTTGAGCGTGCCGAAGCAATTGCAACTCGTACCGAGCAAGTAGATTTAGACCAAGAAGCTGAATTTGTTTCGCATTACGTTGGCGCAATGCAACTATCCCCTGAAAATTCGAACCTGCGGCGGGGTCAGCGATAGCCAGACTTGTGAAATAAAGTATTATCATGCTAATTTTTACTATAATTGGAATATTATCAACTCAAAATAGTGCTGAATGTCACTTGCCAAGAAAGTACTCTTTTGCTATATTCAATAACATATTTTATTCTCAGAAAATATCTAGGGTAACCAATGCGATTATTGGGTAAAGTCAAATTTCAGGTCCTCCACCATCAGAATATGGTGGGATGTTGCCTGGAAAAACCTGGTTTCTTGCACAAGGTGGAGCAAGAAACCAGGTTTTTATTTAGACGGGAAAGACCTAATTTGGTCGTATAAACATTCTTCGGAATGAGTTTGATACAAAAGGATGGTGAACATGAAGACTGTAACCTTTGAGCTTCCAAATTTATTTGGAGACCATCACGTTGTTGAAGTTCGGCGGATCTTATTCGAAATTCCGGGTGTTTTGGACGTCTATGCCAGCAGTGCATTCAGAATGGTTGAAGTGAGTTATGATCCCTCCCTGACCAATGATCTGGTTATCTCCATGAAATTAGACGATCATGGCTATCTCGGTGAATGGTCAATACCGGTGGAATCTGGTGCGTCTGCTTACCTGGAGGACCGCTCGCGTTCCTATTTTCGACATACCGCTGTATATGAAACAGCCAGGCAGGTAGTAAGTTTTTCCCAAAATGTGAACTATACCGGCCGTCCGTTGTGGAATTGTCCTGGTATGGGTGTGATTAAGAATAAGATGGAGGATTAACCATGGCTACGAAAGGTAAACGAACAAACGAAGAACGGACGGCGGATCCTGCTGCCAATCAAATGCTGATCCGGGCCGAAGAGCTTGGCATCAGCACGGCATTTAGCCGGGCAGACGATATGGCTCCCTGCAATATTGGCGGGGCTGGGATGTGCTGTAAGTTGTGCGGCATGGGTCCTTGCCGCCTAACCAAAGACGGTCAGACCGGAGTTTGTGGAGCAACGATCGACACGATCCAGGCGCGGAACCTGATTCGCTCGATTGCGGCTGGCGCGGCTGCTCACTCCGATCACGGTCGGGATATGGCTTTCACTCTAAAAGCGGTTGCGAATGGCCAGACGGAAGGATATGTCATCCGCGATGTCGCCAAGCTACGCACGGTGGCTGCGCGGTATGGCATTGCAATTGAAAAACGCACTCCCCACGAGATTGCCAATGACCTGGCGGATCTGTTTATCTCCCAATTTGGCCAGCAGCGCGGCGAAATCGTGCCGGCGAAAAATGCCCCTGCCAAGCGACAGCAGCTTTGGCGTGAACAAGGCGTCTGGCCGCGTGGGATCG
>CAZAGA010000113.1:0-9742 GCA_964484335.1 uncultured Anaerolineaceae bacterium | reverse complement strand
TCAAGCTCGTGATGACCACCAGGTCAAACTGGTCGTCGAATTTGAAGCCAGCGTGTTGGAAGATTACAAACGTCACGCTGCCCGCCATGTCGCCCAGCGCATCCGCATCCCAGGCTTTCGCCCGGGGAAAGCGCCTTACAATGTTGTCCTACGCCAGGTTGGCGAGGCCTCACTCACCCAGGAAGCGATCGAACACCTGGTTGAAGACAAGTACTCCGCGATCATCGAGGAAGCCGGGATCCGGCCATATACCAACGGACAGCTCGAGAATATCAGCAATATCAATCCGCTGACGCTCGAGTTTCTCATTCCGCTGGAACCGGTTGTAACCCTGGGCGATTACCAGGCCATTCGCCGGCCATATGAACCCAAGAGCATCACCGATGCCGACGTGGACGAGGTGATCGAGAACCTGCGCGAGCGCCAGGCGGTGCTTTCGCCAAGCGAGCAGCCAGTCGCTGAAGGCGACGTGGTCTCGGTGCTGTTAAGCGGCAGCCGGATGAATCCAAAAGAAGATGAGCAAGCCGGCCTGATCCAGGAAGATACCTACCAGTTCCTGGTGCGCAGCGTCGAAAAAAGCGCCGCTGACGAATGGCCCTTCCCCGGTTTTTCGCGCAAGCTAATCGGGCACACCAAGGGCGAGGGCATTGAGCTGACCTATAAATTCGCTGACGATTACGAGTTTGAAAAACTGGCCGGCGTTGAAGCCAGCTACCTGGCAGTGCTGACCGAGATTAAAACCCGCCAGCTTCCCGAAGTCAGCGAAGAGTTCATCAAGTCGCTCGGCGAGTACGCCGACCTGGACGCGCTGCGAGCAGAAATCCGCTCCGGCCTAACCCAGCAGAACCAGCAGACCTACGACCAGACCTATGACCAGGCGATCCTGGATGAGCTGGTCGGCCAGTCAACCATTCTGTACCCACCGCAGATGCTCGAGGCTGAGCAGAATACGGTCATCGAAAATTTCAAGCGCAACCTGCAACAGCAGGGCCAAGATTTCGACCTGTACTTGAAGAGTCGCAATATGGATCTGGCGGCCTTGTTGGAAGAAGCAAAACCGGTCGCCGAGGGTCGCTTGAAGCGCTCGCTGGTGCTTCTGGAGGTTTCCAAAGCCGAGAACTTACAGGTGGATGAAGGCGAACTCCAGGCAGAGACAATGAGCATTTTGCGCGGCTTGAATCAGAGCTTGGGTCCCGATGAGGCCCGCCGCCTGACGGACGAGCGGATTATGAATAACCTGGTCGGTAATGTGATGATCGACTTACTCACCCGCCATGCCGGGCAGCGCCTGCGCGACATCTCCAGCGGCGCTTACACGCCGAGCCAGCCTGAGGCTGCAGAACAGCCTGAGGCTGCAGAACAGCCTGAGGCTGCAGAACAGCCTGAGGCTACAGAACAGCCTGAGGCCATACCTACCCCCTCGGATGCAAGCAGCGACGAGCCACCGCAATCCCCCGCTGAAATCGAAGTCACCGAGACAAAGGACGAACAAGCATGAATATTCCTCAATCATTAATTCCGATGGTCATTGAGACCACCGCCCGCGGCGAGCGGGCCTACGATATCTATTCGCTCCTGCTGCGCAACCGGATCGTCTTCCTGGGCACCCCGATTAACGACCAGGTCGCCAATGTGATCGTCGCCCAACTGCTCTTCTTGAGCAGCGAGGATCCTGAGGCCCCGATCCAGATGTACATCAACTCCCCTGGCGGTCAGGTCTATGCCGGCCTGGCGATTTACGACACGATGCAGATGATCCCGAACCCGATCAGCACCCTGGCAGTTGGGATGACCGCCTCCTTCGGCACAGTGTTGCTGACCGCCGGCACCAAAGGCCAGCGCTACGCCCTGCCGAACGCCACCATCCACATGCACCAGCCGTTGGGCGGCGCCCAGGGCCAGGCCTCGGATATCGAAATCCAGGCACGCGAAATCCTGCGCCTGAAGGACCAGCTTAATGGCGTATTGGCCCGCCATACCGGTCAAACGATCGAGACGATCGAGCGCGATACCAACCGGGACTACTACCTGGATGCCAAGGCAGCCGTCGAATACGGCCTGGTCGACCAGGTGATGGAACTGCCCGCGTTGAAAGTCCTGCCGCCAATCAAGCGCAACAGCGACTAGCGAAGTTCAACCAGTTGGGCGATTGGGGTGCGGGTTTGCCGCACCCCAATCCCATTTTATGGGGAATACCATGGCGGAAAAACACTACAACCCACGCGGCATCATCCTGGACATGGATGGGGTGCTGTGGCGTGACCGGACTCCGATTGGCGACCTGCCAACCATTTTTCATACCATCGAGCAGCGCGGCTACCAGTTGTTCCTGGCCACCAATAACGCCACCCTTTCGGCCAGCGCCTTCGTCGAGAAGCTGGCCGGTTTTGGCGTGCGTAACTTGCTCCCGGAGCAGATCATCAATACCTCTCAAACTGTGGCAGCCTATCTCCAGAGGCGTTTTTCAGCCGGAGACCCGGTTTTCGTCCTGGGCGAACAAAACCTGGTCCAGGAGATCGAAGCGGCTGGCTTCCGCAGCCTGGCGCCGGGCGCAGACGAGCAGCCGGTGACTGTGGTCGTGGGGATCGATCGCCAGGTTACCTTCGCACGGCTGAAATGGGCCACGTTGTGGATCCGCAACGGCGCAGTGTTTATCGGCACCAATCCCGACCGGACCTTTCCAACTCCCGAAGGATTGATCCCCGGCGCGGGGCGTTTGTCACCATGATCCAGGTCGCCACAGATGTCACCCCGTTGATGATCGGGAAACCTGAGCCGGAGATGTATCGCCTGGCATTGAGCCGGATGGGGCTGCAGCCCGAGCAGGCCCTGGTAGTCGGCGACCGGTTGGAAACCGACATTGCCGGCGCCCAACGCATCGGCTGCCGGACTGGATTGGTGCTTTCCGGGGTCAGCACAGCGGAGCAAGCAGCCGCCTGGCTGCCGCCAATTGATTATATCGCCAGCGACCTGGCCGCGTTGTTGGAAATGATTTGAAATGGAAGCACGCCTGATTTACGACCTGGACCGAATCGAATTGGAAGCTGCGCTGGTCGAGCTCGGCGAGCCGGCATACCGCGCTAGCCAGGTCTGGCACGGCCTGTACCAGCAGTTCTATGATCGCCCCGAGCAATTTCGTGCCCTGCCTTCCGGGCTGCGCCACAAGCTGGCCGAACAGTTCCGCTTCTCGGCGCTCCAACCTGTAACTTATCTCAACTCGCAAGATGGCGAGACCCGCAAAACGCTCTTCGCCCTGCCGGACGGCAAAACAATCGAGGCGGTGCTGATGCGCTACGCCAACCGGCGCACGCTGTGCATCTCGACCCAGGCTGGCTGCGCGATGGGCTGCGTGTTTTGCGCCACCGGTCAGATGGGCTTCAAGCGTAACCTGACCAGCGGCGAGATCGTCGAGCAGGTCATTTATTACGCTCGCCAGCTCAAAGCCCAGTCCGAGCAGGTCACCAACGTCGTCTTGATGGGGATGGGTGAGCCGCTGCACAATTATGAAGCCAGCCTGGCGGCAATCGACCGGCTGAACGACCCCCAGGGTACCAACTTCGGCGCCCGGCGCTTCACGATTTCGACCGTCGGCTTGGTGCCCGCCATCCGGCGCTTCACCGCCGAAAAACGCCAGGTCAACCTGGCCATCTCGCTGCACGCCGCCGAAGATGAGCTGCGCAATTCAATGCTGCCCATCAACCACCGCTATCCCCTGGAGGAGCTGATCCAGGCCGGCCTGGATTACGTCCAGGCCACGCACCGCCGGCTGACCTTTGAGTGGGCACTGATCCAGGGCGTTAATGACAGCCTGGACCAGGCACGCAAGCTGGCCCGGCTTTTGGATGGGTTCAAGCAAGGCGGCTCGGCACTCTGCCATGTCAACGTCATCCCACTCAACCCGACCCAGGCCTACACCGGAAAAGCCACACCCCGCCAGCAAGCCATGCTCTTCCAGGCCGAGCTGGAGCGGCTCGGCATTCCCTGCACCGTGCGCATCCGGCGCGGGATCGATATCCAGGCCGGCTGCGGCCAGCTCGCCAGCCAGTGAGTTTACTCGGCTGGTGCTTCAACCTGCTCTACCACCCGCTTGCCGGGTGCTACGACCTGGTCGCGGCGCTGGTTTCCTGCGGGCAGTGGCAGCGCTGGGCAGGCAGCGCACTACCCTACCTGAGTGGCCCGCGCGTCCTCGAGCTGGGCTACGGGCCAGGTCATCTCCAGCAAGCACTGGCGCAAAAAGGGTTGCAAGTTTTCGGGATCGACGCCAGCCGACCGATGAGTCGCCTGGCTGCCAACCGACTGCGGCGCACCGGACTGCCCATTCGCCTCTCGGTCGGCTATGCGCAAATGGCTTGTTTCCCACCCGAAACTTTCGAGCAGGTGGTCGCCACCTTTCCATCCAACTACATCCTCGATCCAGCCTGCCTGGCCGAGATCTGGCGCCTGCTCGTCCCGGGCGGGCGGCTGGTGATCATCCCGGCGGCCTGGAACACCGGCCGGAAGCCTTGCCAGCGCTTCCTGGTGGGCGCCCTGCGCCTGCTCGGCTGGGGACGGCCGCAGCGGGAAGCTGCGCTTGCGCCATTCCAGCAGGCTGGTTTCAAGGCCGAAAACCGAATCGTCGATCTACCGGACAGCCAGGTCCTGCTGATCCTGGCCGACAAGCCGATGGAATTATAGTAAAATTCAGGGTATGGAAGTCCAGGTCGCAGTCTCAAAAATTCACAAGTACGCTACCTCCAGCAGCGGCGATACCGTTGAGGTGGTCGAACGACCCCAAGGCGGGGTCTCGGCTGTGTTAGCTGATGGCCAAAGCTCCGGAAAAGGCGCCAAAAACATCTCGACCCTGGTCGTGCGTAAAGTTATCGCCTTGCTGGCCGAGGGGGTGCGCGATGGCGCGGCCGCCCGGGCCGCCTCGGATAGCCTGTATACTGAGCGCGGCGGTAAAGTCTCGGCTGCGTTGAACATCCTTTCCGTTGATTACCAGACTCGCACCCTGGTGGTCACCCGCAACAACCCGGCCCCAGCCATCCTGGCCATCAACGACCAGATCCGCTGGTTGAACGAACCTTGCCAGCCGATCGGACTGTACCGCGATACCCGCCCGGTGATCAACGAGGTGCCGCTGGAAGCCGGCTTGACCGCGATTGCATTTTCGGACGGCATGATCCACGCCGGTGAGCGCACCGGCCAGCCGCTCGATATTGCCGCCTGCCTGGAAGAACTACTGGAAGATGAAGCGCCTTCTCCGCAACGGATTGCCGATACACTTCTGGAACACGCCGTCCGGCTGGATAACCACCGCCCGGTAGACGATATCAGCGTAGTCGTGATGAGCATCCTCAAGCATCCCGGCGATGGGGTGCGCCGAATGTTCGTCCGCCTGCCGCTGGAACCGACTTATTGATAATGAAGTGCGACAAAATTGGCGTGGTTGGCCCGTGTGCTGCCGGGAAATCAACCCTGATCACCGGCTTGCGAGCGCGGGGGTATCAAGCCAGGCATATTGCGCAGGAGCACTCCTACGTCCGGGATATGTGGAAACGGATCACAAACCCGGACGTTTTAATTTTCCTGGACGTGTCTTACCCGGTCTCCTGTCAGCGCCGGAAGATGGATTGGAGCGAGGCGGAATACCAGGTGGAACAAACCCGTTTAGTTCACGCTCGCCAAGAAGCTGATTTTTACCTGGCTACCGACCGGCTGCAACCTGAGGAAGTGCTGGCACGCGTTCTCGAGTTTCTTGAAAATTGTCTTGGACAATCCCCCTCATCCAGAGTATAATGCCCGTTTGCTTTGATTGAGATTTCTGGCCTGCGCCAGAAGTAATCCGCTTGGAGGCGACCCTTTAATGAGAAATCGTCAATATTTATCCCTGGTGGGCATCCTGGCCCTGATTGCCTTCGCAATCTGGATCATGTTGCCCAACAACCCAGGCCTGTTCAGCAAACCGATCGAGATGCGCTTTGGTCTCGACCTGGAAGGTGGTGTGCAAGCCTTGCTGGAAGCCGACCTGGCCCCAGATGCGGTGATCGATCCCACCTCGATGGACACCGCCCGCCAAATCGTCGAAAACCGCGTTAATGGCCTGGGGGTGACCGAAGCAGTAGTCCAGAAAGCTGGCGACCGCCGCCTGGTGGTCGAGTTGCCTGGCCTGACGGATAAAGAACAAGCCCTGGCCACCTTGCGCCAAACCGGCCTGCTCGAGTTCGTCGATTTTTCCCAACTCACCCAGGAAGAAGCCCTGGCATTGGTTGGCAAGAAAATCCGCACCGATATTCCTCAGTCTGGCGCGACCGAATTAACCGATGCCGAATTGGGCGATACCCGCATCTTCCCAACCGCCATGACCGGCGCTGAATTGGATATCGTCAACGTCGTCACCACCCAAACTGGCGATCCACAGGTGGCCTTCACCCTCAAGAGCACGGGCTCCAAAACCTTCGCCGATTTCACCTCCGCCCACGTTGGCAGCGTCCTGGCGATTGTACTCGACAAAACCGTTATCTCGGTTCCAACGATCAACGAAGCCATCACCCAGGGCGAAGGCGTCATCTCCGGTAATTTCACCGTTGAAAGCGCCAATGCCCTGGCCATCCAGCTTCGCTACGGCTCGCTGCCGATCCCGCTCCGCGTCGCCAGCAGCCAGTTGATCGGCCCGACCCTGGGCGAAGACTCGCTTCGGCGCAGCCTGGTGGCGGGGATCATCGGCGTCGGCGTCGTCATGCTCTACATGGCGATTTACTACCGTCTGCCTGGCCTGGTCGCCGATCTGGCTCTGCTGGTCTATGCCCTGTTCTCCCTGGCGATCTTCAAATTCATCCCGGTCACCCTGACCCTGCCCGGCATCGCCGGCTTTGTGCTCAGCATTGGCGTGGCTGTAGATGCCAATATCCTGATCTTTGAGCGCCTGCGAGAAGAGCTTCGAGCCGGAAAACCGCTCGGCCAGGCCATCGATGCCGGCTGGCGGCGCGCCTGGCCTTCGATCCGCGACTCGAACATCTCAACCTTAATTACCTGCGCGATCCTGTTCTGGTTTGGCAGCAACTTTGGCGCCAGCATTGTCAAAGGCTTCTCCCTGACCCTGGCGATCGGTGTGGCGGTTAGCCTGTTCACCGCCATCGTCGCTTCGCGCACCTTCTTGCACCTGATCCTTGACCGGATCAATCTTTCCGAACACCACACGCTGTTCGGCGTTCAGGAGTCAGCATGATAGACATTGTCAAGCGCCGTTATCTTTATTTCGGTATCTCCCTGCTGGTCATCATCCCGGGGCTGATCGCCCTGGCGCTGTGGGGCTTTCCCCTGGCGATTGATTTCACCGGCGGCAACCTGCTCGAAGTTCGCTTCACATCCGGCAGCGTGCCCCCGCCGGCCGAAGTGATTGCCCTCTACGAAGAGCTCGGCTACCCGGATTCTCAAGTCACCACAATTGGGGAGGACGGCCTGCTGATCCGTTCCAAGACCATGGACGAAGCCACAGTCAACCAGGTGGTCAGCCGCCTGGAAACCCTGGCAGGTGGCAAGCTGGATGTGCAGCGCTCAGATAGCGTTGGCCCGTCGGTTGGCGCAGAGGTAGCCACCCGGGCTGCTGGCGCAGTTGGCCTGGCAGCTTTGGGGATCATGCTTTACATTACCTACTCGTTCCGGGGCGTGCCGCACGCCTTCCGCTACGGACTGGCTGCAATCATCGCCATGCTCCACGATGTCCTCGTTGTAGTGGGTATCGAAGCCATGCTCGGCCATTTCCTGGGCTGGGAGGTCGACGCCCTGTTCCTGACCGCCCTGCTGACCGTGATCGGCTTCTCGGTGCATGACACGATCGTGGTCTTTGACCGGATTCGAGAAAATTCGTTGCTCTACAAACGCCTGCCGTACGAGGTGGTGGTGAACAACTCGGTCGTCCAGACCCTGGCCCGCTCGTTAAACACCCAGTTGACGGTATTGTTCACCTTATTTGCGTTGACCCTGTTTGGCGGCGTGACGATCCGGCATTTTGTCTTGATCCTGCTGGTTGGTGTCTTCACCGGCACCTATTCCTCCATCTTCAATGCCGCCCAGATCCTGGTGGTGTGGGAAAATAAGGAATGGCGCTGGTGGTTCAATCGTTCGAACCGGCCAGATCGAAGCCCAGCGGCTAGCTAAACTCTTCAACAATCCAGCATAAATCACGCCCGGGGAGAAACATCCCGGGCGTGATTTATGCTGGATTGACAGAGCAAGCCAGCGCATACGTTATAATAAAAAGAAACAGGAGGTATGGATGGAAAAATTCATCATCCAGGGAGGCGTGCCACTATCCGGGGAGGTGACCCCGGCCGGGAATAAAAACGCCGCGCTGCCACTGCTGGCAGCCTGCCTGCTGACCGATGAGCCGGTCACGCTGCACAATGTGCCGGAAATCCGCGATGTCCAGGCGATGCGCGCCTTGCTCGAAAGCCTGGGGGCAACCATCGAAACCACCGGCAACCACACCTGGAAAATCCAGGCTCGCCAGGTCCGCCCAGCCGACCTGGACCCAGATCGTTGCAAGCAGATCCGCGCCTCGATTCTGCTGGCCGGGCCGATGGTCGCCCGCAGTGGGCAGTTCCAGTTGCCGCCGCCTGGCGGCGACGTGATCGGCCGGCGGCGGGTCGATACCCACATCCTGGCCCTCCGCGCTCTAGGCGCAGAAGCCGAATACAGCCGAGAAGAGCACTTGTTCAAATTCAACGCCGGCCGGCTGCATGGGGCCAACATCTTATTGGATGAGGCCAGCGTCACCGCGACCGAAAATGCCATCATGGCCGCCAGCCTGGCCAAAGGATTAACCATTCTGCGCAATGCCGCCTCCGAGCCCCACATCCAGGAGCTCTGCCACCTGCTGAACACGCTCGGAGCGAAAATCGAGAATATTGGCTCAAATACCTTGCATATCGAAGGCGTCGATCGCCTGCATGGCGGCGAGTTCACTATCGGGCCGGATTATCTGGAAGTGGTCAGCTTCGTCGGCGCGGCGGTGGTGACCCACGGCAGCCTGCGCATTCGCAACGCCGGGCCGCAATACCTGGATATGATCGGCATGGTGCTGGGCCGTCTGGGCGTATCCTGGAAGGTGGAAGGTGAAGACCTGTTCGTGCCGGCTGATCAGCCGCTGGAGATCGAGCCCGACCTGGGCGATGCAATCCCGACGATTAATGTCATGCCCTGGCCGGCTTTCCCCACCGACCTGATGAGCATCGCAATAGTCATCGCTACCCAGTCACGCGGCAGCGTGCTGTTTCACGACTGGATGTACCCCAGCCGGATGTTCTTCATCGATAAGTTGGTCAACATGGGCGCCCAGGTGGTGCTGTGCGATCCGCACCGTTGCATTGTGATGGGACCAACCGCCCTGGTGGGCGAAAAGATGGAAAGCCCGGACATCCGGGCGGGGATGTCGCTGGTGCTGGCAGCCCTGGCCGCGCGCGGCCAATCGACGATTCGCAACGTCGGCCAGATCGATCGCGGCTACGAGCAGGTCGACCAGAAACTGCGTGCCCTCGGCGCTCAAATCGAGCGGCTGCGCGAACAATAATTAAAATAGGAATTTATACCACAGATGGTGGCCGTGCCTCGCACGGCCACCATCTGTGGTATAAGGAATTAAGTCAGGTACTTTTCAGACAGCCCCAGTTTTTCAATTCTCGGAGATCGTTTCCAGGAACTGGACAACCACCTCGCGCAACATCGGCTCGGGCAGCGCGCCCACCTGGCGATGGATAACCTT
>CAZAGA010000112.1:0-9821 GCA_964484335.1 uncultured Anaerolineaceae bacterium | reverse complement strand
ACCCCCACGCGTGTGGGGAATACCGGTTGCACAGCTACGCCCGGATCTGGTTGTAGGGTTCACCCCCACGCGTGTGGGGAATACCTCGTCAAGCGTCTCTACTTCACCACCTGCCTGGGTTCACCCCCACGCGTGTGGGGAATACCCTTATTGGGTAAAAAAAATTAATCTTCTGTCTCCGGTTCAATTTGCACGTTTAGCGGTGTTTCTTGGTTGACTGGTGGATTAAATTGGAGGACCAGTTGGAGCCCTTCAATTTCGATTACCTGGCGAGAAGTAATCCCATACGTGCGCATCTGAAATCGTTGCTCATTATTGGTGTCCCAGGCCTGGACAACTCCACCGTTGCGGATGTCCCTGCAACAGCGCTCCCATAAGCGATCTCGGACTCGGGCGGTTAAATGTCCAATATACACCCCAGGAGCTGGTTCGAATAGCCAGCGACTTAATTCGCCTCTCAGCCTTGGAGGCGAATTTTCAATGATGATAACCACCATTTTCTAGAAAACTCCCTCCATCCAGCACAACTGGATCCCATAGGTCTACCGGGTTTGTGTTCAGCTTGTTTATGTTATCCGCAGGATCAATTTCTGATTCTACCCCAAGCAATTCATCGATATCGGTCAGTATCCGCTCCAGTAATCTGGTCTCCTTAAATCGTTGTCGGCATGCGCTACGAATCCGGCTATCAATCGAGTGGTTGCCTTCTGAAACGATTTGAAATGCCAGCGGGATGGTAATTTCGGTTTTATAAAGGTCAGCAATGTCATAGACAAAAGAAAGCTGCCTGCCAGTATGAACAAATCCCAAAGCTGGTGAATAGCCTCCCGAGACAATACCTGCCTGGCAGATGCCATTCAACAGGGCATTCGCTGCGGATAGCGCTCGATTGATTGGGTCGGATTTATTCCAGTTATCAAAATCAAATCGCCTGCCTTTCCACTGGACGCCAAATTTTTCGCTGGCGGTTTTGTAGGCGCGCCGGATTCGAACACCTTCCAGACCTCGAATCTGCGCCAGGCTCAATCCAGGATCGAGCGTTTCATCGAATCGTTTTTGATACATCTTCATCACGACTAACAAATGCGAGACCGGGTTGCTTACAAGTTCTGCCTGGCGAAGGATGTGGTATGCCTTATGGGTTTCGCCCTGGCCATGCGCATAGTAACGAATGTTGTCTTCGCCAACCCATTGAATAGTGCAACCATTTTCCGCCAATACCTTTACTGCGGCATGTGTGATGCTGGTTCCTGGTCCTAACATGAGCAGACAAAGCGCGGAAATAGGAACGTTAATTCTGCCATCCTGGCGAAGTAATTTTAGCGCACTGTTATCGCGCTCAACAATCGCATGCTCAACATACAAGTAACTCAGGCTATCTCTGAGCTTTGGTAAATCATGATACTCCATGCGCATTTTGGCACCTCAATTCACAGCGCCGGTTTCTCAATGAAGGAATTTACCTGCATTATCAGGTCATTTCTGCGCCTTCCGGGCCCAAGGACAGCAAACCAAATCCCAGGCCCTTTGCACTGCCGATCCCTTGTTCCAGGGCGTTTAGAAACAGGTCAGGGTCTTCCACAACCAGGACGCCATCAAATTGGACCGCTGCCAGAGTAAGCTGGTGGCGTTGCTCATCGCGCTGCAGGCTGGTCTTCAAGGTGTCCGGATGGCGAACCTGAACCGAGATAGCCCGGCAGCCGGCCTGTTGGAATTTGCGCTCCAGCCATTTTTCTTGTTCTTCAAGATCGTATAGGCCAATCCGTTTCTTGCCTCCGGACCGGTTTTCTTGTGTCTGAAATGATTTCTTTGCAGTTGGATTGGCTAACAGGCGGAAGGTTAATCGCTGGCCAGACCTGAAGGCTAAATCAATCTCCTTGACTGCAGGGTTGTTCGCATGGATTGGCAGTCCTTCTTGGGTAAGCAGATAGTCTTTGTGGCGCGCGGAAACATGCTCCCAATTGGGTGGCGTTTTTGATTGCACCAGCAGGACGATTGATCCCTGTTGGTGCTCTTCCAGGCGAAACAAGACGCGTTCGTCCGCTGGCAATGTTTCAGGGAAGGCTGCCATAATCGTGCGGTGAAGCTGGTAGCGATCAGCGATTTCGCGTTGCACCTGGCGAGATAGGGGGTTTAAAAACAAGCGCGAAAGAAACATCAAGCAGCCTCCGTTTGGTCAGGCGAGAAACTCAGGTGATAGACCTTTACCCGACGCGGTTGGAAAGTCCTTTCCGCATAGGAGATTGGCTGGTCCATCCGGATGGTTTCTCCATCTTTGGCTTCGATAATCAGGCGGCGCCAACCTGTAACTGGCTGATAAGTTTGCAAGGCTTCATCCAACCTGGTATTTTCCAGCAAGCCATCTTCAAGCCAGATCGTCTGGCTGGGGACAAAAGATTTTCGACCCAGGAACAGGTTCCAGACTGGATTTCTCAACCCGGATTGGATTGTCTCTAACCGGCTCAGGTCACCACTCTCCAGGCCCACCAGAAAATTGGCATCGGCCAGGAAATACCGCGCCGAGGGCTCGGTTGGCTTAATCCCTCCACCTGCTTTCAGAACCTTTTGAGCAATGTGGTAATCCCGGTAGAGCCGGCCCTCCTGGTCGACCCGGACGCCCATTCGTAGCGTAGCCAGGTCTTCGACTGGTTCCTGGCGGGGTCGCCCTAAAGCTGCACAGATCAGCCCAATGACCCCACTTTTAGATGGCTCCAGGCCGCTATCTCGGACACTAAACCGGCTGTATGTGCCCCAGGATTGCATTGGTCCGGCCAATCGAAAAAGGAGCGTGTGCATGGGATTACTCCTTGGGTAGTGGTGCGAGAAGGGATTGGATCCAGGACTCCAAATTGGTTACCACAGCCGTCTGCAAGCGTTCGGGTTGTAATTCAGGGTTAATCACCAGCGCAACCGGGGTAACACGTCCATTGCCGAAACGTTCCATCAGATTACCCCAATAAGCATCCAGAGCCTTGATGGAAGGGGCAACATAGCCGCCGCCTGTATCGAAGCGAACCGGCTTTTCAAAGGCGTTGGCTAACGACCAGGCCTGGCCGTCCTGGCGGACGACGCCTAGCAGGAAATCGGGCGGGTTATTCGCGGCGTAGCTGTTTTGTTTTCCCGTTGGCACCGCCAGTACCGCCGCGCGCAGGAATGCCTCCACCGTGCGTTGAGCTAATCCTTGATCTCCATTCAGATTGGCAAGGAGCTGATTCCAATCGATCCGCACGTAGCGGTAGAAACAGGCGCTATTGAAGGGCAGCACCCCCATCATCCCAGCGCCGGTTTCCTCCTTGCCTAAAAGGTCATCCACGGCGGTGTAGAAATCCATCTCCATATTTACCCGGTGGGTAGAGATGGCATGAGCGACCTGGCAGGCGGCGTCGATGTTCAATTCGGGCTTTTCAGCTAGCATCCTGCCAAACATGGCGATGTCCGGAGCGCTGGTCCTGTTCTTCAAGTCTTTGAACATGTTTTTCGCCAATTCTTCGATGAAGGGATTTTTATCTTTTCCCTTGGCGGCAGCGGTCTGGTCCCAGTTGTCAAGAATCGATTGAACAGCTAGCTTGATTTCTGAGCCAGAGAGGTAGAGCAGAACTACAGTGTGGTTTTTATCCAGTTTGCTGTATTGGGTGGCAAATGCTTCGGCCACTGACAATGCCTGGTCAGCGGGTTTACCGGCAGTTTGTAGCGGTTCAGCGATCAAGCGCGTGATCCAACGCGTCCGGACCGCCAGGTCAACCTGGGTGGTTTGGGCAAAAACAGGATGCGTCCGAATGGAGCGCTTGATACATTGGGAAGAAATCCGGGCGCGCCGGACGCCGCCAAATTCAGTGTCTTTCGGGTTGCCGGTGTCGTCTCGGTTCAGGTTGGAGGGGGCAAAGCTTTGCAAGATGTGAAGTTCGATAAACATGACAATCTCCTTAGTTTGAAGTTTCTTCAGTTGGATTGGTGGTTTGGTGGTTTGAAGTAGATTTGCTCCAAAAAGAACGCGCCCAGGCTTTCTGGACACGCCGGTCGGGCGCTCCCCAGTTCTCTATATCTAGTAGCAGCTGGCTCCAGTTGACCGCGGCTGTTTTGGACTTGAGGTAGCTAATTGTTTGGCGCAGGTAATCGGCCAAATCTTCCTCATGAGCGGACAGCAGGGCGATAAAACGGCGTTCAACTGCATCGTTGGTGGTGTCAGATAAGGTCTGGCCAAGATGGTCGCCGAGGTTGCCTGTGTCAATGTTGGCTGGATGGCTGGCAAATAGCGCCGCAACCTGGAAGATGGCGTTTTCTTTGTTCCGGTCGGGGGTTTTTGGCAACCAGGGTACGAGGTAGCGGTACATCTGAACTGCTGCTCCGGGTGGCTGCCCAAGACCACGCCGCAGGTCCGCCAGTACACCGCGCTTGTCGGCCTCGACGGTTGAAATTAAATACGATACAAACGGATTCCGGACTGTTTCTTGGTTTGGCATAAACTGGTTGCCTCCTTGTTATTATTCTGATGTAGATATTGGTCGTTCAACAGTATTCTGGATCAACTGGAAGAGCCTTCCTGCCAGGATACTCCTGGCGCGTGTGGCTGCTTTTAACGAAGAGGGGGTATCTCCGGCTAGTACAGTTGCTTTCTCCAGGGCATCCCAGGCTGCTTTCCTTAGTTCCGTCTGCCACCCTGAAATAGTCTGAAGTTCCGTGCCAGGCATTTCTTCCAATAATCTATAGAAAGGCAGTTCCAGTTTACCCCAATAATCACGCTCGACTCCCCAGTAGGCGTAAGTTTTTTCTGCCTGGTCCCGGCTAGGTTTGCCGATTTCTTGCCAGCGCATGCCATCGGTTTTGCGATCCTGAATCAGCATCGCGAGCCAGCTGCCGGAAAACTTCAGCGCGCGATTGACTTGCTCGGCCAGGTCCAGGCTGGCGCTTAAAAGCCCTAACAAATCTTCATCCTGGAGGTAGATTAGGGGCAAAGGCAGGTTGGCTTGGCTGAAAAATTCGATTTTCGACTGGTCGCTGGCCATGCCCAGGGCCATGAAGCGCAGGCGGCTCGAAGGTGGCAGAATACCGCCGGTCAGTGGGTCGCTTAACTGGCTGACCCAGGTGAAATTAAGCGGGGGACGGGTGTTACGTGGGGTCTTCACCTGGAACCAGGCTGGGCTGTCTCGCCAAATTGATCGTTCTTCCAAGAATCGCTGTGTAAGGTAAAAACCACTCTTCTCGTCGATCCGATAATGTTTCTGCGGATCCAGGTAATTTTTGTTCTTGAGGCATTCTTCGGGCAAACGGAGTCCGGGGAAAATTTTAATTTCCGCCACACGGGTGGTTTGGTCATCGACCGGTAGCAGGCGAACCCACCGGTTTTGCCAGGTCAGGTAATCCAGGTAGCCATTGAGCTGGCTCCGGCTGGTCCGGAAGGGGGTCTCCTGCTCCCAGGCCGGACAATCGGACTTGGTCGAAACGATGGGCTGGTCATGCTTGGGGTTGTATGCGATCAAATTCAAGGTCAGAGTTTCGAATAAATTATCTCCTTCGAGCAGGAAAATCACCCCGCGTCCCCAGGGAGCATCGGTGTGGGTGAGTCTTGGGGGATCAAAAGTGCCTGCCAGTCCAAACGACTGGGCCGTCACGAGTAAGCGGGCTGCCTGAGCGGCAGGGACTTCGATGTGCATATCGTCGGTGTGATGGTCGAACAAGACCGCATTGTTGCCGCTGACAAATTCTGGGATCAGGTTGCTGATTGGTTTGAGTTTTTGGTTGGCCTCGTCTGCCTGGAAAAATGGATGGACAGGATCAAACAAATCGAAGCGGTTGTGCCATTTTCCCAAATAGGTAGTGAGCCAGGGTTGATCGAAAGATCCCGCCAGCCAAATCTTTTTCCATTCCGCCCATCCAGATGGACCACGCAGTGCGCTGTGCAGAACTGCCAGTGTTATGCGATGCAGGGATGCGATTGCTAACGGTGAATTTCCGCCCAGGCGAGTGATCTCGGTTGCCCGAAGAAGAGTTTCGGATAGGCTCAATTCGGTGTACTGGCCGTTTTTAAGCGTGCAAGGAATCCAGGCTTGATCCAGTAGATTAAATGTTTGACTCATTTATCCTCCTCTATAATTTGCAGTCCGAGCTTGCGATCCAGTTTAAGACAGGTTTTTTTACCAGGAAGTTGCCACCTGCCCGCTTGATCAAAAATCAGTGGGTAGTGGTGACTCAGAGCAGCTGATTTATTCCAGGCCGGTGGAGACGCAAGGCCTGCGAAGTATTTTACAATTTCTTTGCGCTGGATGCTCAGGCTATGGCGAAGAAGTTCAATCACCTGACCGGTGTCCGGTGACATATCCAAATCAATCATTTGGCCACCGTCTGGTTCGGTGTAGTATTTCCCATCCGCATGGGAAAATAAACAGGCAACCGAAACGGTTGGTTCTGCAAGGCGGGTTAAGGCTTGAAACGCCTGGTGAATTGAGGGGTCTTCTTCTTCCAGGTTGTGCTGGGGAGCGAATAGCAAGGCTTCATAGTCTGGTGCAGGAACCAACCTGCCACGCGCCTGGTTGCGCTCCTTTTCTTGCTCTTGCTTCATTTTTCTTTCAGTTGATCTGAGATACTCAAATAAATCTTGATCAATATTGGATAAATCCGCCAATTCACCATAGACCGCTTCAATCAGCGATTCGGTTTCGCTGGGCAGGTCCAGGTTTTGGCGATTTCGTAAACAGATCCAACTCAGCAACAGGATATATTCATCATAAATATATTTGTCTTTACCAAAATCGGGAATAGCGCCATGTTGGTCGGGGGAAGCCAGTAACAAACGCGCCGCGCGTAAAAGTTTGGGGCGTTGAACCTGCGAGTGGCGGTGCAAACGACCTGCGCGCTGAAGGAGTAAATCTATCGGGGCGAGGTCGCTAACCATCAGGTCGAAATCCAGATCAAGACTTTGCTCGATTACCTGAGTGGCCACGACAATTGCTTTCTCAGGACGCTGTCCGCCTTTTTTGAACCGGTTCAGCACTGCCTGTTCAATTTCGGTTCGCCAGGCAAAGGGAAAACGAGCGTGGAAGAGGAAGAGATTTTGGGGTTGAACAATCGCGGCTTCTTGTAAGGCCGTAAATATTTCCTGAGCTCGTGAAACGCGATTACAGAGTATCGCCGCACAACCACCGTCTTGTAATGAGATTTGTATTTGGCGGATAATCGCTGCCGGCGCCGGATCCACCCATTCCAGGGTGATGGGCTGTGTTTTGGGAGCAGGCAGGCGGATACTTTTCGCTTCTTGGCTGACTACGGTCATGCGAGGGTAAGGCGCTTCCTCGATCTGCTTCGTGGCATCCCCTTGCCAGGCCTGAACCAGCGCGCGGCGTGTCTCGCGCGGCAGGGTAGCCGAGAGGATGATCACGGAGGAGCCGAGCAGCTTAAGCCAACGCAACAGGCGCTGGAATAGCTCTGACATATAGGTGTCATAGGCGTGAACTTCATCGAAAACAATGATTTTTTGGCTCAGGCCAAACAGGCGGACGAAAAAGTGGCGAGTTTGTAGAATTGATAGAAAAGCCTGGTCAACCGTACCCACTCCGAACGGGGCAAGGAATGTCCGCTTGCGAGGCAAGAACCAGCTTTCTGCGCGTATGCTCCCGACTTGAGGTTGATCCTCTTGATCCATTACCGAGCGGGGCTGCGCTTTTTCATTGTTGGCAGCTAGAATTGCTCCGCCGTGAACCAACGGAAAATTGATCTGTTGGCCGGGATACCGCCGGGCTAAGAAGTTGCTGATCCGTTCGTGCATCTGGTTGCTGGTGGCTTGGGTCGGCATGGCCACGTACAATCCACGGCTCTGGCTGTTTTGGGTCCACGCGTCCGCCAGGTAAAGCGCGGCTTCTGTCTTGCCACTGCCGGTTGGTGTCTCCAGTATTACCATCGCCGGTAGTTGAAGATCGGAGAAAAGCGAAGCAGCCTGCTGTTGGATTTCATTGGGCGGAAATGGAAAGATAGCTTCGAAAGAGGATTTCTCTTTCAATGGCTGCCAATTATTCCAGCCCAATTTGATCAAGGCTTGTTCAGCTTGGTTGTGTGAGCTGTCCAGGTATTCCTGGGCGTCCAGGATGGTAGGCGAATAAGGGAAGAATTCATCCATCGATCCGATCCAATCGGCAAAGCTAATGAAACCCGAAAAGGCGGTCAGCAAACCGTGGCGATCGTTGATCTCTTCGGGCAACCGGACAAGCACCGGCGGCTGGATCAGTTGGAAAAGAGCCTGGACGAGTGCTAGGCGGCTGTCGCGCCAGGCTGGTCCGCCTTTATCAGATCTGGTCAGGTTGGTTGGCGAAATCTGTTCGATGGAGGGCCAGGTTCCATGATGCCCACCGACCGCCTGCGCAACCAGGCAGGCATCCTGGATGGACATTTTCTGGAGAAGTGGAAGATATTCTCGGAGCGCCCAAGTGGTCAGAAAACCATGCGGTGCTGGCTTAAATTGGATGGGTGGAAAATCAAATCCGGCTTGTTTCTGTTTGATGGTTTGAAGATCAATTTTTGCTTGAAAGCCAGGGCCAGCTTTTCCCAGGTCGTGCAAGCCAGCCCAGAAGGCTAGTAATTTCCCGGTCGAAGTTTCGTCCAGGTCAAGCAGGTCGGAAAAGTATTTTCGAGAGCTGGCAGGTAAGGAATTGTTCCAGATTGAGAGAACCACCTGGGTTACATCAATCAAGTGATATAGGAGCGGGTGGTAACCAGCAGATCCACTGCCTGCTTTAGCCCATAGCAGATGTAATCTTGGATCAATATTTATTTCAGTCATTTTCTTCCTCATACACCTCCCTCAACCTCCTCGCCTCTTCCCTCATCGCCGACCTCATCTCCTCCGGCGCCAACACCTCCACCCCCGCCCCCCAACCTCTGACCCACTGCGCCATCTCGCGCCACTCGGCCACCTGCCCCGTCCACAGGCAGCCTCCGCCTGGCAGGTCTTCGATCGCCTGGGTGGCGTGCCAGACGACTTCTTTCACCCGGCGGGTCGCTTCGCCAGGGGTAAAGCGCAGGCGCACTTCGACCGGCTGCTGGTCGGTGAACCAGATGCCCCAGGCGTGGCGGAAGAGCGCCTGGTGGTCGAAGCTCTCTGGGATGGTGTAGCGCTCGCCGGTCAGCTCGGCTTGCTCGATGCGCTCGATCCGGAAGGTGGTCAGGTCATTGTGCAGGTCGCTGTGACCGATCAGGTAGATGCCCTCGTTCCAGGCGGCCGGCTCGATCAGGTAGGGGCTGACCAGGTGATTGGCGGCTTGTTCGGCGTGCAGGCTGCGGTAGCGCAGGCGGATCTTGACCTGGCGGGCCCAGGCCAGGGTGACCTGCTCGAGGATCTCCAGTTGGGCGTCCTGCCGGCGCTGTTCGAGCAGCGCGCCGGCCGCTCGCACCAGGCGGTCGGTCATCGGCTGGCGCAGCACGGCGGCCAACTTCTCCAGCGCGCTGCCCAGGTGCGGTTGGGCCGAAAGGGTTTGGCGCTGGGCGCGGCGGGCGGCCAGGTAGAGCGCCAGGGCTTCATGCAGGTCGACCCGCAGGGCAGAGAGATAGCGGCCGCGGTCGATCTTCCAGCGCCCGGTCTCGGGCTGCTCGAAGGGGATCTCGCTCTCCAGCGCCAGGCGGTCGCGAAAGATGGTCGTGCGGCTGACGCCCAGGCGGCCGGCCAGCTCGCGATCGGTGTAGGCTCGCTGGCTGTACAGCCATTCCAGCTCGCGCAGTCGTTCGGCTTTGGTGATTCCTCGGCTCATCGCCCCGCTCCTTCTCATTGACGATTTTGTAATAGTTAATTTTAGCATCAAAATTTGGGGATGGGAGTTTTCCCCTCGACTCCCACCCCC
>CAZAGA010000111.1:0-9831 GCA_964484335.1 uncultured Anaerolineaceae bacterium | reverse complement strand
GCCAAGCTGGTTTTGACTTGCTTAGCCTGGCCAATAACCACACCCTCGACCTGGGAGGCCAGGCGCTGCAAGACACCCTGGAAAGTTTGGGGGCAGCTGGCTTGCAGGCAGTCGGTTGGCAGCAAACCCCCGCTGCGGCAACCGAGCCGTATATCCTGACAGCTTCGGGTTTGCGCGTGGCCTTTCTAGCCTACAGCCAAATTTCACCTGCAGTGCCGGATCCTTCTGGCCCACAGCCTGCTCGCTACACAATCCAAGCAGCCGCCGATCTGGCTCACGCCCGGCAGCAGGCGGACTTCGTGATTGTTTCGATGCATTGGGGTATTGAATACCAGACGACGGTCGACCCGGCGCAGCGCCGCACTGCCCAAGAGCTTCTCGCTGCGGGAGCCGACCTGGTGATTGGCCATCACCCACATGTCGTCCAGGGCAGTGAGTTGTTCCAGCTTGATTTGGACGGCGCGCCACGAACCGGTTTTGTGGCTTACAGCCTGGGCAACTTTGTCTTCGACCAGTTCAAGGGCGAGACCAGCACCGGCTTGGCGCTGCGTATTTACCTGGACCGTGACGGGTTGCGCGCCGTTCAAGCCTTGCCGCTGCGAGCGACCACCCGGCCGGACTGGCTGCCGCCAGAAGCCGCCTCCAAAATTTTCCCTCGTGTCCAACCTCCAGCGCAGCGGCTTGCTTTCATTTGTTCGCCAGAAGACTGCCAACCCACAGATCCACCGTCCGAACAGAGTCTAGAAACCAGTCCAGGTCGGACCTGGATGGGTCAGATTGACCTGACCGGCGACGGTAAAGCGGAAGCCATTCGCCTGAATTCTGGTCGGGTCGAGATTGAATACCTGAACCGGCTGGCCTGGCAGAGCCCAGTTGATTGGCAGGTGCTTGACCTGGCGCTGGGGGATCCAAACGACGATGGGCGATATGAGCTCTTGATCTCACTGCGCAAGCCAGATACCGAGGGGATCTCTCGTAGCCATCCTTTCATCGTTGGCTATCGAAGCGGGCAGTTCAAACTGTTGTGGGGAGGATCAGCCTTGAGCACGCCAATCGGTCAGGTGGAGTTGGGCGATCTCGACCAGGATGGCGACCAGGAACTGATCGTGCTGGAGGAATTTAGAAACGGGAAGATGGCGGTCAGCGCCTGGCGCTGGCATGGCTGGGGCTATACCCTTTTCTGGCGCAGCCCGCTGGGCGTGTACACCAACCTGCGCCTGGAGTTCTTCCAAGACGATCCTCGCCCAGTAATCCTGGTCGATCTCATGGATTGATTGATAGTTCTTCTCAATTATCCTTTTCTTACCTGGCCGGTTTGATAATCCGGTATACTCAAGTTATGGTTTGCAAGGCGGCTGGTTTTCAAGAAATCGAACATACTGCGGATTGGGAGCTCCTGGTTTGGGGTCCTGACCTGGCTGGTTTGTTGGAGCAGGCTGCCCTGGGGATT
This sequence comes from uncultured Anaerolineaceae bacterium, assembly GCA_964484335.1. Classification (GTDB taxonomy): domain Bacteria; phylum Chloroflexota; class Anaerolineae; order Anaerolineales; family UBA4823; genus CAZAGA01. Next base: position 8,381 of record CAZAGA010000111.1, on the reverse strand, counting down.
AACGCTCTGGCCGAGATCCGGGTGGCAAATACACCGCGCTTGCAACGCCGGCTGAGCCTGCCGGCCGGAGACCCAGAACGCCTTCTGGTAAGCTTTCTGACTGAGCTGCTCTGGCACGCCGAAAGGGATAATATCGCTTTTGACACCTTCGACCTGGCGGTCTTGGATGATACTTTAGTTGCTAATTTACAAGGAGCAAAGATTCTCTTCCGGTCGAAAGAAATCAAGGCGGTTACTTTTCATAACCTGTCCATCCGCCAAACGGAGTGCGGCCTGGAAACCAATATCGTGTTGGATGTGTAATTGGGGTGTGATAGTGTTCAGAGGTAGGTGAAAGATGTTCAGCCTGAGCAACTTAATCAAGATTAGCGACTATGAATGGGAAATTCCAAAGAGCTACCGTAGCGATATGCGGGTGGCGGTGCGGATTTTCGCCACACGCAAGTTGTTGGAAAAAATCATGGATGATTCCTCGCTGGAACAGGCAGCCAACGCAGCTACCCTGCCCGGCCTGGTGGGGCAGGTCCTGGTAATGCCTGATATGCACCAGGGTTATGGTTTTCCGATCGGTGGTGTTGCTGCCACGCGCCTTTCCGATGGCGTCATTTCTCCGGGTGCGATTGGTTACGATATCAACTGTGGAGTTCGCTTACTAGCTTCCCAGGTGCCTTTCGACGCCGCTGAAGAGTTGCTCGGTGACCTGGCGTCAGCTTTGAATCAGCATTGTCCAAGTGGGGTGGGTGGAAAAGGCGAGCTCCACATGAGCGAAGCGGAGCTGAATGCAGTCTGCAGAGAGGGGGCGCGTTGGGCGCTCAAGCAAGGATACGCTACACCGGTCGACCTGCGCCGCACTGAAGAAGGCGGCTGTTTGGTTGGAGCGGATCCGTCGGATGTTAGCGAGCGGGCCCGAGAACGCGGCCGGCCGCAGCTTGGTACGCTCGGCGCTGGTAACCATTTCATTGAAGTTGATCTGGTCGAGCAAGTTTTTGACCCGGCTGCTGCCAGGGTGATGGGCCTGGAGCAAGATTGCCTGGTTGTTCAGATCCACTGCGGTTCGCGCGGCTTTGGTCATCAGATCTGCACCGATTATGTGGCTGATTTTCAATCGGCGGTCCGACGCTACCAGATCCAACTTCCAGATCGTGAGCTAGTGTGTGCGCCGATCGAATCCCCGGAGGGTCGGGCTTATCTATCGGCGATGCGTTGTGCAGCTAACTACGCCTTTGCCAATCGCCAGGTCCTGGCACACAACGCCCGGCGGGCCTTCGAGCAGGTCTTTGCCGGTAAAGTAGATGGCTGGCGCTTGCACCAAGTTTATGATATTGCTCATAACATGGGAAAGATTGAAACCCATATTATAGATGGCCAGCCGGTAAAAGTTTGTGTGCATCGTAAAGGTGCGACGCGTGCTTTTGGCCCTGGCGCGCCTGAGCTACCCGAAGAATTCCAGGCCATCGGCCAGCCGGTCCTGGTGCCAGGTAGCATGGGAACCGCCTCGTGGGTGCTGGTTGGTACAGCGGATAGCATGGCGCGCTCCTTTGGCTCAAGCTGCCATGGCGCGGGGCGGGTGATGAGTCGGGCGAAAGCCAAGAAGAGTGTGCGCGGCGACCGCCTGCGCCAGGAACTGGAGCAAAGCGGTATCCGCGTCCGGGCTGGCTCGCTGGCCGGGCTGGCTGAAGAGGCTCCAGAAGCCTATAAAAATGTAGATGTCGTGGTGGATACGGTTACACAGGTTGGAATTGCTCGCAAGGTCGCCCGGCTACGACCGGTAGCAGTAATTAAGGGGTGAGACGGGTGCTGATTTCCGCCAGGCGGGCATTAACTAGCTTGAGCAGGTCGCTGGCAGGCAGGCGAATGTTCAAGCCGCGCTGGCCTCCAGAAATATGAACCGAATCGAATGTGCTGGCGGATTGATCGACGATCACCTGGAAGCCTTTGTTGATCAACGCCAGGGGTGAAATGCCACCACTGAGCAAGCCGGTCAGCGCTTCCGCCTCACGCTCGCTGGCCAGGAAGACCTTTTTTTCACTCACCGCTTTGGCCAGAGCTTTTAGATCGACTTCCGAGTCGCCGGGCACAACGGCCAGGATAGGTTTACCCTTACCTTCTCGCTTGATCACAATTGTCTTGAATACCTGCTCAAGAGGAACGTTCAGCAGGCGGGCAGTTTCCACCGCACCGAGTTTCTCTTCAGGAAGCTCATAGGTTTTAAAGAGGATTTTGCGGGCTTCGAGCAGCCGGGTGATGTTGTTGGTTTTCATATTGTAGGGTAAGGAAGAGCCAAGGTAAAAATGGCTCCGGAAGGCTGGGCGTTGGCTGCAGTCAATGTTCCGCCATGCGCTTCAGCCAGCTGCCGGGCAATTGCCAGGCCCAGGCCAGAGCCGCCTTCTGACCGACTGCGCGACTTATCGGCGCGGTAAAACCGCTCGAAGATATGTGCAAGCGCCTCGGGCGGAATTCCGGGACCACTGTCGCACACTTGGATTGCCAGGATTTGCCCGCGGCGCTCGACATTCATCCTAATCGAGCCGCCCTGCGAGAGATAGCGCAGGGAATTGGAAAGCAGGTTGCCTAGGATTTGCTCGATCCGGATCGGGTCAACCGGTAGTATCGGCGCAGCTGCCTGTAAAGCAGGTGAAACGATTAGCGAGAGATCGATCCCGCTGGCTTTTGCCTGGGGTTGGAAACGCTCGACGATCCGGTCCAACAGGCCAAGGAACTCGACCGGGACCACTTCCAAGCGTAGCTGGCCAGCGTCTGCCAGGGCGAGGGTGCGTAGGTCTTCCACCAGGCGGGTGAGCAGCAGGTTTTGTTCGAGCACTGGCTGCAGGTATTCAGAATTGGCAGGATAAATTCCATCCTGGATGGCTTCCAGGTGGGCGCGCTGGACCGAGAGCGGGGTGCGCAACTCGTGGGCGATGTCGGCAGTCATTGCCTGGCGGTTCTCGTTGGCTTGCTGTAGGGAACTCGCCATATGGTTGAAGGCCTGGCCTAGTTCCGCCAGCTCATCTTTACCCTCAATTGGGACGCGCTGGCTCAGATCACCTTTTGCCATCTGGCGGGCAGCCCGAGTCAGCTCGCGCATCGGTTGGATAAGGTGTTCTGCCAGGATCAATGCCAGGAGTAGTGCGATCCCACTGCCTACCAGGACCGAAACCAGCGCTGCCCGGTTCAGGCGGGCCAGGAGAAACCTGCTGGCATTGGCTGACATGCCTGTCCCGCTTTCCACCAGAAGATAGCCAATTCGAGAGCCCTTTGCCTGGAGGATTACTGCCAATTGGCGCTCTGACGCGCTCAGCATGGTGGTAGGCGTGCTCGTGTTGGTGTCAACCAGCACCTGGCCACCCTGATCTGCCAGGCGGATGCGTTGATTCATCATGCCTACCCCTTGACGGCCCATGCCGCTGCCTTGAGATTGGCCGCGCGGCAGCAAGCTTTCCACACCTTGCCAGCTTCCGGCAGACTCGTAATAGGCTTCCAAATCGCTGGCCAGGCTATCCAGCTCGATCATGCTGCCGCGAAACATGAAAGCCTGTACCTCGCGAGCGGTAGACCTGCGGGCAATCAGGACCACGCTGGCGATGGAAACCAGTAGCACGATGGCAAAAGATGCCAGCAGGCGGGATCGCATCGAATTCATCTGCGGCAGTTCCTTCGTTTAGTGTTCCTTGACAAACCGGTAGCCAATTCCAAACACGGTTTCGATATACTGTGGATTTTTGGGATCTGGTTCGAGCTTGGCACGCAGATTCTTAATATGGGCGTCAATGGTTCGTTCGTAACCTTCATAGGCGGATCCCTGGCTGGTTTCGAGCAACTGGAGGCGAGTAAACGCCCGGCCAGGTTGTCCGGCCAGGGTGGCCAACAGGTTGAACTCAGTCGGGGTCAGCTCAATCGGATTTCCCTGGCGGGTAATGGTATGGGCTGTCAGGTCGATTACCAGGTCGGCGACATGCAGAACCTCGGCTGGCGCTCCGCCAGGTTCTGTGCGGCGAAGCAGAGCGCGAACCCTTGAAACCACCACGCGGGGAGAAAATGGTTTGGTTACATAATCGTCCGCGCCGAGCTCCAGGCCAATCACCTGGTCGGTTTCCTCGACCCGAGCGGTCAGGATTAAGATCGGCGTTTCTGCTTTACGCCGGATCGCCCGGGCGACGTCCAGTCCATCCATGCCGGGCAGGTTCAGGTCCAGGATAACCAGGTCAGGTCGCTTGTATTCCCAGGCTGAGAGCCCGGCATCCCCGCGGTTGGCTGAAAGGACATTGAACCCAGCCTGTTCGAGATAGGAGCGGAGTACTTTCACCAGTTCTGGTTCGTCTTCAATAATCAGGATTGTTGCCATAGTACCATTATATAAGAATAGCGCCGTTTGGCGGCGCTATTCTTAGCAGGGGTATTAGTTAGGGTTGCTGCCAGCGGCCGCCCCTCCCTGGGCAATTTTCCGGGCCGAAGCCATTGGCTTTCATTCGCTCGACCCGGCTGAGCATCCTATCCGCCTGGATTTGGGTTATTTTCCCGTCGGCTAGGGCCAGGTTGATGGCATTCTTGGCAGCTTCAACCATCTTGTCCTGGAAGGCCTCTAGTGTCATGCCTTGCGCTTGGGCGATCTGCCACATCGTTTCGCCAGTTGCCAGGCGCTCTTCCACCTGGTCAACCGTCAAGCCAAACGCTTCGGCCAGAGCCTGGACTTTGTACTCGTGTAGCGGACCGACCATCGCCTGGGATTGCCCGGCGATCCGACCCTGGCGGAAACCAGCTTTCCATCCCAGGCGCGCAGCATCCATCATTCTCATTCGGGCGCCTCTCCAGCCCATCCCGGGCCAGGCGTTATTGCCAGCATCGGCGGATGGTGGGGTAGGCGGGTTTTGCGATTGGGCGTATACCCAACCGGCAACACCCAACACAACCAGGGTTATCAGCGCCCCTAAACCGACATAGAATAGTTTCTTAATCATTTTCTTATCTCCTCAGGTTATTTGGAGGGAATGTTCCGGCGAGACCGTAAAAATCCCGATGCAATTAATTGGAGTATATTCAATGAATGTGAAGAAGTTGTGAAAAGCCTTCGAAAAATTTATGAAGGTTGAGAATCTTGAACTTGCATCAGGATCTTTTGAGCGCAATCGTTGATGGTCTGAGCCAGTTGCTGGTTGGGGATATTCCAGGTCGTGGAGGGCATGAAGGTGATCACGGTATTGTCATCAAAGATTTGGTAGTGCAAGCCAAAAAGCCTGGCATAAGGCAGGCGTACGCCTGGCCGGCCGATAACTGGAATCTGAGGGTATATTTCGGGATGCGAAATCAATATTTCGGTGCGCAACCCTTCGAAATAGCCGAGTTTTTTCAATGTGACCATTCCCAGGAAGTAGAAAAGCATCGCCCTTCGCCGGCGCGCTTTCGGTAAGTTCAGCATATAGGTTGTGGCCAGGTCAGTCAAAGTAAGCTGGCTACGCGCCTGCCGGGCTGCTTCGTTCTGCGAAGCAATCGCCTGCTGGAGCAAGGGAATAATCTGGGTATTATCGGGGTCGGCGAAATCCAACTTTTCGACGCAGGTGACTACTTCCGGTGTGGTAACTTTTTGGATCGTCATATCCGTACAACGATAACGACTCATGGTTAGGAATTGTGCAATGGTCGGCATGGCGCCGGTCAGACGGTGGACCGCCATTTCCAGGGCGACGATAAAGACGGGTACTGCGTGTAAATTTCGCGCATCGAAAAACTTCCGCCCGAAGCCTTTGATTGTGTAGGTGGCTGGCTGATCGTCTAGGACCGCTTGGATATCTTTGTTGGCTAACTTAAGCAGATCAGGCGCAATATCCCATTCCAGTTGGAGTGGATCTGCCAGAACTGTCTTCGGATCTGCTTCGGTCGGGAGTGGCCAGCCCGCAGCGCGTTTTTGGATTTCAGCCCCACCGCGCATCATCACATTTCCATCCAGGTAGCAGGTAAAATTACAAATCAGGCAAGCTTTACCATTGCCAAAAATCACGACTTGTAGGCTTGAATGGTACCACCGGTTGCCAATGTTTCCAGCCTGGGCCAGGCGTGTCGCCTCCGCTGCGCTTTTAGGCGAATGATCTAGATCCAGGCAGACGGTCAGCAGACTGTGGCGGATGGCTTGCAATGAGGATCGGTTTTGTGGAAGAGCCGCGATTTGTGTGAAAGCCTGAAATTGAGTCCTGTCGGCAGAAGCAGTCAGGTAGCCAGGGCTGTTTTCCTCTCTTGGGATGGCGTCCGGGCCGAAGGTCTCAACCAGGCGTTGTAAGGCCTGGTGTATTGGTTCGATCGACGCGCCCGTCTCCAGGGAGCCAAGATCAAGCTGGAAGTAGCGCCCGCCCAGAACCAGGTTGATCTTTTCAAAGTGTTTGCTCTTGTACATCCTCGCCTGGCCGTTTTCGATCACCAGGCTGGTAGCAAACAGGTTGGGGTACTGGCCCATTTCAAGCGGTTGGTTTTTTAGAGTATCGGGCGGTAATTTTCCGCTAAACAGGTCAGTGCACAGACTGCGCGCCCCAGCAATCAGGCTGGCGGCGCGCCAGAGCGGGTCTGCTGTGCGTGGGTCATCTTCCAATGCCAGGCTGGCAGAGATGACCGGAGCATATAAGCCTGGTAAGCGAGTGTTGGCGCGCCGCATAGCGCTTTCGATGTTTTTTACGAATTCAGGGTAGTCTCGCTTCAGGCCAATCAGGCGCAGGATACTGCGGCCAATGAACAAGGAAAACGGTGTGATCTTGCCGACGAACGAGCGGAAAGACTGCGGATCAGATAGGTCGGGCAGCGGCACTGGAAGCGCTTTTGGATAAGCTGGAACGTCTTCATAGACATCCCTGCTGCGCTCATCGAGTTCCAGATGGGACGTTGGTGGGATACTCACGGTCGATCTCCCTCACCAGCCAGCAAACGGACCTTCTGCCAGGGCGGCAGGTTGCTTTCCTCGGCCAGAATCGCGCGTAGCTCATACATTTCATCGCGTATTGCGGCTGCTTTCTCGAACTCCAGATTCTTGGCTGCCTCTTTCATCTGCTTTTCTAACTCACCAATCACGCGCTGGAGTTCGTTCTTGGGCATACCGCCTGGGCCGCCTTTCGTGTGGTATTCGCCGCGCGATTCGGCGACTGCTTTTACTGAAAGTTGGTCGGTCAAGTCGCGCACGGCCTTGAAAACGCTGACCGGCTGGATTCCGTGCGCTTCGTTGTACGCTTGCTGCTTGGCACGCCGGCGAGTCGTCTCGTCGATCGCCCGGTGCATCGAATCGGTGATTTGATCGGCATACATAATTACCTTGCCTTCAACATGCCGGGCAGCGCGCCCGATGGTCTGGATCAGGGCAGTTCCAGAACGCAGGAAGCCCTCCTTGTCTGCGTCCAGGATTGCCACCAGGGATACTTCAGGCAGATCCAGGCCTTCTCTCAGCAGGTTGATTCCAACGATCACATCAAAAACGCCCAGTCGAAGGTCGCGCAAAATGCCCACCCGCTCAAGGGTATCGATTTCCGAATGCAGGTAATGGACCTTCAGACCAAGCTCCATCAAATAATCGGACAGCTTTTCAGCCATGCGCTTGGTCAGGGTGGTTACCAGGGTGCGTTGACCAGCTTCAACCCGAGCGCGAATCTCCTTCACCAGGTCATCAACCTGGCCCTCAATCGGCCGAATTTCGACCTGGGGATCGACCAACCCAGTCGGGCGGATGATTTGCTCGACAACCTGGTCGGCGCGAGTCATTTCCCAGGCGGCTGGGGTGGCGGAAGTGTAAATGGTGTAACCCATTTTTTCCTGGAATTCTTCAAAGGTTAGTGGGCGATTATCCAACGCAGAAGGCAAGCGGAAGCCATATTCCACCAAGGTGAGCTTACGCGAACGATCGCCGTTGAACATCCCGCGGATCTGGGGAACGGTCATATGACTCTCGTCTAAAACCAGTAGATAATCATTGGGGACATAATCCATCAGAGTCCAGGGAGGGGTTCCGGCGGCGCGCTGATCCATGTGGCGAGAATAGTTTTCGATACCTGAACAATAACCTACTTCACGCAACATTTCCAGGTCGTACATCGTACGCTGTTCAAGGCGCTGGGCTTCGAGGAGCTTATCGTTTACGCGCAGGTAAGCTACCCGTTCGGCGGCTTCCGCCTCGATATCGGCAATGGCCTGCTTTAGCTTCTCTTCATCGGTAATGAAATGCTTTGCCGGGAAGATGGCGATCGATTTTAGCTCGCGCTTCAATTCTCCGGTTGTGGCATCGAATTCGATGATTCGCTCGACCTCATCTCCAAAGAAGGTGACCCGGTAGCCAAATTTATCCTGGTGGGCGGGGATTACATCCAGGCTGTCACCGCGAACCCGAAAAGTGCCCGAGCGCAGTTCCAGGTCGTTTC
>CAZAGA010000110.1:0-9855 GCA_964484335.1 uncultured Anaerolineaceae bacterium | reverse complement strand
TCGAGTCCAGGAAGGCCATGTAGAAACGAGTGCTCTGGTCGCCTTTGGCCCGGATCGCGGCTTCCAGGCTGCCGGCCATATCCTGGTGGACAAAATTATGCGGGCTGCCGCCGACTCGCAGGTATTCCTTGCGAAAATTCAAGAAAAAGAACGGTCGGAAGGGCTTGGGAATAAAGGAAACCCCATCTGCATCCAGCTCTTTGAAGGTTTCGATCCACGGCATCGGGCTATAGGCTGGCGGTTCGCCATGGGTGAAGTAAATCACCGCCGTGTGGTCGCGCTGCTCGACCGGCGGCAAGTTCAGCTCCGGCAGCTCGCGTGCTTCTTCGATGTTAAGGAACTGGTAGGTGGACACCAGGTAGCCAGCCAGGAAGCCAAGCAGGCCGACTCCGATGGCAAGAAGACGGCTCCAGCCATGCAGACTGCCCCCGATGATCCCGAGCAACACCACCAACAAGGCCACGCATAGCAGCAAGTACGCCGCCATCCGCAGCGGCGGGGCGACCAGGTACTGCACAACTCCGATTCCCAGGCCAACCGATAAAATTACCACGCTGATCCATTTCAAAGCTTGCATGTTGATTTCCTCCTTTTATCAGGTCTAGTTCTAAAATTATCCGCTTGATTACGAAATTCTTTCTACAGCCGTTCCAGTAATCCATCCGGGTACAGGATACACTTCCCTGGGCCAAAATCATCGATCGCTTTCCAGACTACCCGCAAGGTCGAACCGTCATCCTCATGGCCGTTGATTTCCTCCTGCCGGTACATCTCGGGGTCGGCCAGCCGACCCTCAAAGACCAGCACAATCTCGTGCCCGGGCTTGCCATTGCATGTGAAGATATTTTCCAGCGTGAAGCGATACTCCAGGTCCACAGCCTCAGCCCCCAGCTCCTCGCTAATTTCCCGCTGCAGCGCCTGTTGAGCAGGCTCGCCAAATTCAATTCCACCGCCCAGTGGGCGATAGAAGGTTTCTTGTTTGACATGGTCGAAGTATTCAATGACCAGGATTTTCTCGGCCTGTCGAAACAAGCCGATCACGATTGGGCGGATGCGGGGATCTTTCATCAGGTTTTCAGGGTTCCAATCTGCTGTGTTGGATTAAGGACTTTTCCACCGCTAGATTGATCCAATTTCAAAGGATTGGATAAAATTTTAACCGAACAAGACTAAATAATTCGTAAAATCTCCCTAAAACAAATTTTTGTCATTTATAATGGACGTTGCAACCTCATTTTGCCTGGTTTCAAGAAAGGAGAATGTATGAAATTCAAACTGTTAGGTTGGCTGGCGTTAGCTTTGGTGCTGGCGCTCAGCCTGGGGCAGGTTCTGCCAGCCGCTTCGGCGCCCTCAGGCGATTTGACCCGTGTGTGGGTCGAGTATCGCCAGGGCGAGCGCCCGTTGGTCGAGCGCCTGCTCCAAAATATCGGCGCGGAGTTTCATTACACTTTCGATGACATCAACGCTTTTGTTGTCAGCCTGCCGGTCAGCCGGCTGGCCGAAATCGAGCGCAGCCCGAACGTGCTCTCGGTCATCGAAGACGCCAAGCGCTACATGGACGCCCAGACGGTGCCATATGGCATTGACCTTGTCCAGGCGCGCCAGATCTGGGATGCCAATTTCGACACCGTAGTCGATCCGGGCGCCCCGACCGGCGCCGGGCGGACGGTCTGCATCATTGATTCCGGCTTGTTCACCGGCCACGAAGATTTCCAGGGCGTCAACGTCATCGGCGGCTACCCGTCAAACTGGAACACCGACACCTGCGGCCATGGCACACACGTCGCTGGCACGATCGCGGCAATGAACAACAGCCTGGGCGTGGTCGGGGTTTCGCCGGGTGCAACCAAACTGTATATCGTGAAAGTCTTTGGCGATAACTGCGCCTGGACCTATTCTTCGACCCTGGCGGACGCTGCCAACCGCTGCCAGTCGGCCGGCGCCAATGTGATCAACATGAGCCTGGGCGGCGGGACGGCGAATCCGCTCGAAAGACGAACCTTCGACAATCTCAATGCCGCTGGGATCCTTTCCATCGCAGCTGCTGGCAACACCGGTTTGAACGAGAATCATTACCCGGCCTCCTACAGCTCGGTCTTGGGGGTCGCAGCCGTCGATCAGAACAAAGTGGTTGCCGATTTCTCGACCTCCAATGCCGATGTCGAATTGGCCGCCCCTGGTGTAGGTGTGCTGAGCACCGTCCCTTACCTGGCGGATGCCTATGTTCAGGTGGATGGGGTTAAGTACAGCGGTAATCACATCGAATACGCTCCCTACGGTGACGCCTCTGGCGCCCTGGTCAATGGCGGTTTGTGCGATGCCACCAATGCGGCCTGGAGCGGCAAGGTGGTGCTGTGCGAGCGTGGCGTGGTCAGCTTCTATGATAAGGTTCACAACGCCCAGCTCAGTGGCGGCGCCTCGGCAGTGCTATATAACAACGCCCCCGGTAATTTCCTCGGCACCCTGGGCGATGGCAATACGGCTACCATCCCGGCAATTTCGATCAGCCAGGAAGATGGCCAGTGGCTGATTGCCAATAAACTCGGCGTGAATTCAAACGTCCATTCGTCAATCACCTGGGGCGTCTCAGCCTACGAGAATTATGACGGGACTTCGATGGCCGCACCGCATGTCTCGGGTGTGGCAGCCCTGGTTTGGAGCTGGAAGCCTTCCCTGACCAACACCCAGATCCGGAATGCCTTGAACACGACCGCCCTCGACCTGGGCGTGGCTGGCCGGGATGATTCTTACGGCAATGGGCTGGTCCAGGCCTATGCCGCCTGGGTCTCGCTGGGCGGAGGGACGACCCCGCCCACCCCGACTGCCACCCCACCGACGCCTTCGGTCACCCCGCCGACCCCCACGCCGACCCCAACGGTTACGCCCACCCCGCCTCCCACTGGCCAGTTGGTCGTCACCGTCACCACCAATAAGACCTCCTACGTCAACCGTGAGAAGGTCACCGTCACGACCCTGGTGAAGGACAACCAGGGCAACCCGGTCAGCGGCGCTTCGGTTAGCTCGGTGATGACCACCGCCAACAATACCAAGCTGACCGCTAATGGGACGACCGGCGCAGATGGCAAATACACCTACAGCTACACGGTCAACACCCGCAAGCACGGCACCGGGACCTACTCGGTGACCTCGACGGCCAGTAAGGCTGGCTACACCAATGGCAGTGGAACGGTGACGTTCACTGTCAAGTAAACCTGTTTCATGAAAGAAAAACGGGCGACTTGTTCGCCCGTTTTTCTTTCTATGAGTTACTACTCTCGCACTTCGTTTAATACTTCGATCACTGCTTCCGGCGGCTCCTGATCGTTTGCCACCGTCAGGCGCATCCATTCGAGCGTGCGCTGGCTGCCATCCTCCAATCTTGCTACGGTCTGCAGCGCCCGGAGCAAGCCGGTCTCCAAATCCAGGTAGGCCGAAACCTGGTCGCCGAGGATTGCCTGCGAATAAAGCGCCGGGTCATTGTTGGTGAAATATTCGTCCACCCGAAAGAGCATTACACTCTGTTCATCCAACTCAGCCAGCGAGGCGCTGCCGTTGCCTTGCCTCAAGTTGGCCACCAGGTTACCCAAAAACTGGTCGTTCAAATGCAGCCGGTAAGGTTTTTGGGGGAAGGGTTCTTCCGGCGCCGCGCTGGTCACAAACTGGCCATTCGCAAAGGCGCTGGTCTCGAGGATATTCTCCTCGGCGTCGCGCACAAAGCTAACCGACTCGAAAACCCGCCCATTTTCATCGATGTGGTACCAGGTTTCGCGCTGGTAGGTTTTGGGCTGCGGGCTGCCGTCGGAGAGGTAGCCATAACTTTCATTGTCCACGTCGTGCTCCCACTCTTCCAGTGTCGCCACCCAGCCCGGCGCAGCCAGCAGCCCATCGGCGGTCTGGCTCAGCGTCCGGAATAAGGCATACGGGCTGGCGTTGGGGTCATTGAGCGAGGCCGGCGGGAAGGGCGTAGCGGTTGGGACGGCTTCGGCAGTAAAGCTCCAAGGGCCGGGCACGGTGAAATATTCCGGACTGTAGGCGGTTGCCTCGGCGTCCGGCAGGCTGAGCGTGTCCGGCCAAAGCACAATCTTCGCCTCGGCGTGGCCTGGCCCTTCATAGCAGGCCACCTGGATCCCGCTCTCCCGGGCGTCCAGGGTCGGCTGGACCTGGTTAAGCATGAAATTGCAGTACTGGCCTTCACGCGGGTAAGCAGAAATCGAGCTGATCGTCAACTCGGCTGGCCCGTTCAGCCCCGTTTCCGGCAGATCGAAATCGAGTGAATCGCAGCGGTAGCCGGGCTTGCCGTCATCGCTGGCGGGTTGGATCTCGATCAGCTCGCCGCCAGACTGGCTCAAGAAGGCCTCGCCGGCCTGGATACGTGCTTCCCAGATCATCCAATCCTGGCTATCGGGCAGGTCGATGCACACATCGACTTTCAACCGGTCATCTTCGATGCGAAAGTTGCTGGCGCGCAGGTTGAACTGCGCCCCAACCGGCGTGGCGCTCGGTGTCAGGGTCGGTGTGGCGGTGGCGGGCAGTGGGCTGGGCGTGGTCTGGCCTTGGCTGGGGCTGGGGGTGACGCCGCTCGGTTGGGCGAGGCTGCAAGCAGCTAGCAGCAGACAGGCTACCAGTAAGAAGATGAAACAGAGCTGCACAGGTTTTTTCATCGCTTTCCTTTCCATGCCCTCAAGGCTGTGAGTCAGGGCTGACCAGCTTTTTGAAGCTCTCATTTTCCCACAGGCTGGACAGGTCGCTATCCTGGCTGGCCCAGGATTTCAACTCTGGCGAGCCTGCAAAAGCTGCCGGGAGCAGGGCCAGCGCCCGTTGGGGATTTCCGGCCTGGGCCAATACGCAGGCCAGGTCATAGGCCAGCTCGCCGCGCCAAACGCGCTCCTCGGAGAGGCTCTCCAGGTAGGGCTGGGCGGATTCGTACACCGCCAGCCCTTCGGCCGGCCGCCCGGCCTGGGCCAGGTAATAGACCAGGTGCAGAAGCGGGTGCAGGGTGCTGTTCCCGGCGATACTTTTCCACAGCGCCCGCCCGTTGGACCAGGGGAAGAAGTCGGTGCGGAGCAAGTCTGCTTCGCTCAGCCCATCAAGCTGGCGATCCAGACTGGCAAAAGTTTCATTCAGCTTCGCCACGGCCTGCTCCCAGCTTTCAAACTGGTGGGCGGCAAAGATCTGAGCATTGGTTGCGTCGTAATCATGGGAAACGGCTTCCGGTTCTTGACCCGCCCGTACGGCCGTTATGTTGTTGACAAAGTGTTTCAGCCAGGCGGTCGAATGGGCCAGGTTATCGCGCGCCGACCAGCGCTCCAGGCTGCCAATTGCGTTACGCTCGGCTTCGCTCAGGCGGTCGATAAACTCGTTGAATTTCGCATCGCTGAACTGGTTGAGTGTCTTCAGCCGGTCTTTCAGGTTTTCCATTTTCGGCTCCTCATCCTTCGCTCGTGTTTGCCGGAATCCAGCGCGCCAGGAACGCCCCGTGGATCGCGCTGACGATTGCTCCGGTGACCAACAGGGTCAGTGCCAGGCCAAGCCCGGTCTGCAGGGGGGACATACCTTTCTGGATCCAATCGATCCCCCAGAAGATCAGCGGCATGCCTGCTGCCCAGGCCAGGCTGTTGGCTGGGATCCACCAGCGCGCCTGGCGGGTGACCTGGCGTAGCGTTCGCCATTGGAAAAAGGCCAGCACCCCGCCAGCTACCAGGCCGACGCCGCTGGCCGCCAGCAGGACCATCCACTGGGCCGGCTCGACTGGCTGGCTGCCAGTTGCCTGGGCATTCATATCCATCAGGGAAAACGGCAGTGAACCGAAGAACCAGGCTGCCAGGGCTCCGCCGATCGTCGCTCCCAGCCAGGCCCGGCGGGTAATCTGGGTAAACCAGGGTGACATCGCCCGCCACTGCAGCCAGCCGACGATCGCGCCTTCGATTGCCCCGCTCAGCACCATCAGCACCGAGCTGAGCAGGCTCATCAACAAACCGCTCGCCTCGCCCAGAACGGCGATGACCAGGAATCCACTTCCCAGGGTCGCCCCCAGGCCAAGCATTTCCCCCAGGGCGTTTGCCCCAATCCAACGCAGGTAAAATGTATTTTTAGGGTTCATAGCAGGATAGTATCGGCCATCCGGACCACCTGGGTTGAGCGCATCCGGCGCAGGCTGGCCCGGCTCTCGGGATCGGGCGTTTCGAGGAAATTTAAGGCCGTCTCCCACACCTCTGCTCGCCAATGGCGGATCAGGCGCGAGATCAGCCATTCGTCCAGCCCGCCCATCAGGCGGTCCAGGATCTCCAACCGGGGTTGGCGCGGTTCCAGGATTGTATCCTGAACGGCGTCAATGGTCTCGCCGATCACCTGGTTGACCCTTTCGTGGTCGGCCTGGCGGCTGGCGCGCTGCTCTGGCGTCAGCCCGGGCCACTCCGGGTCGAGCAGGTCGACCTCCGCCAACACCAGGTCGTAGTTGATATGGGCATTAACTCCCAGCAACAGGTGCTGGATGACGGAAAGGCCGGGCTGCTTGGCAGCCTGGAAGGCAATCTGCCAGGCTTCGGGGGTGGCATGATCGCCGGCTTCGTAGGCTTCCAGGGCGATGAAGTAATAATTGGCGAAATGCTCGAGCAACGCGCCAACCCAGACCGGGTCGGCAAACTGGCCTTCCTCCAACGCCTGGTACATGTTGATCGTCATCAGCCGGTAACAACTCAAGAACACGCTGCGCGAGTCTTGCTCGGCTTCCCAACGGGCGATGTGTTGTTCCATTTTTGCGACAACGGGTTGATCAGTTTCAGGCATCTGGGTAAAGCTCCCTTTCCCGACTAATTTTAGCGGAAGATGTGCGAAAACGCAAATTGAGCGCTGTGGCCTCCAGCCCCTGCTTGAATTTGGCCACTCGCATGTCCCAGATTTGCACGAATGTAGGTAATCTGCTGAGCTGCGACAAGAACCAGGCCAGGTCTCTACAACTTTGGATACTCACAGGAGCTGCGCCAGTAGCTCCTGTGGGTTCTCCTGTTGTAGGTTGTGTCCTGCTCCGGGGATTAATACTAGTCGGGCGCTGGGTTGGAGCTGGGCCAGGTACTCGCCATTCACAGCCGGGTTGACCCGGTCGGCCTGGCCCCAGGCGATCGTTGTCGGCAAATTGAAACCGCCCAGCCGCTCGCCCAGCCCTTTCTGCTGGGCGGTGATCCAAGCAGCCAGGCTGCGCAGCGTGCCCAGGAAGGCCCGCTGCTGCTTGGCGCTGGCCACCCGCTGGTTGACCCGCTCAAATAAAAACGCTCGTTCGTCGGCTGGCATCCCATCCAGGCTGGCGTAATATGGCTGCAGGCTCTGGTAGGCGGCCTGCGGATCCTTGCTCAAGCGCTGGTAGAGAAATTCGCCCAGTCCAGGGACCAGGAACGCCAGGCTGAGCAGGTCGAGCTTCTGGCGGCGCACCGCCAGCCCGCCGGCGATCAGCGCCAGGCGGCCGAATCGCTCGGGGGCGCGCAGGGCGGTCGAGTGGGCGATCAGCGCGCCGAGCGAATGACCGGCGACCAGCGGCCGCTCCATTTCGATTGCGTCTAGAAACTCAAGCAGAGTGTCCTGGAAGAAGGGCAGGCTGTAGCCCTTCGGGGCTGGATCCGAGCGCCCAAACCCGGGCAGGTCGAAAGCCGCCACCCGGTAATGCTCTGCCAGGCGGGGCAAAATATGCCGCCAGGTGTCGGCTTCGTCGCCCAGACCATGCACCAGCACGGCCGGTGGCGCCTCCGGCTGGCCAGCCTCGAAATAAAAAAGCTTCAGCCCGCTTGCGGGCAGGCTGACCTCACGCGCAAAACCTGCCAGGCCTGGCCAGGGAGGCATTTCGGGGTCCATGAAGGAGCCTTTCTCAGGCGAAGGAGGCCAGGGCGGTCGCCTCGTCGATAAAGATATCGAAGAAGCTGGTCATTCCGGCCCGGTCAAGGGTTTGCAGAACTTTCTCGGGCGGGTTGAGCAGCTTCAGGTTGGCCTGCTTGCCGCTGCTGTCGCGCCCGATGGCGTACAGCGCATCCCAGCCGCTTTGCTCGTCCGGCGGGTTCTCGCCGCGCACCATCAACGCGATGCTGTGCAGGGCCACCAGTCCAGCGCTGCTCAGGAAGCTCACCTCTCCCAGGTCGAGCAGCAACCGCTGCGCTCCAGCTTCGATCAATTGGCGAGCGCGGGCGATCAGGCTTTCATACGTGGAGCCGTCCACCCGGCCCTGCGGGCGCAGGATTGTGACGGCGGTTGGCGATTGGACCGTTTCAACCTTTAATTCGATTTCCATTGGTTCACTCCTTTGGCAAAAAGTGTAACTCGATCTCGTTTCCGCCTCCAGGCAATAGGCAGTGTACCATTTGGGTAGTCATTTGCCGGATCAGGTGAATGCCCATCCCGCCCAGCCCGCGCAGCTCAAGCGGGCGGCGTAGGTCTGGTGGGGCGACCTGGGTTGGGTCGAAGGCCGGGGCGCGGTCGCGCACCCACACTACCAGCTCGGTCGCCTGGCGTTGAATCTCCACCTCAATCCAGCCGCTGCGTTCGGGGTAGCCATGCATCAGTGAATTGGCCGCCAGCTCATTAATCGCCAGGTCGATATCGTAGGCCAGATCTTGGTCGATGCCGAGTCGGCTGGCGCAATCGGCGACATAGCGGTGCAGAGCTGCCAGGTCGTCAAGTTCGGCCACCAGGCTCAACGGAGATAAGCGGGTGTCGTCGGACATTGACCTATTATATTCGGAAATCGAAATAGTTAGTCGAAAATGACCTGAAGTTTAGCCTGGCTTGGGTGGGCGGTCGATCAACAAACCGACCAGCAGTCCCAGCGTGATGCCCACGCCGATCCCGATGGCAACATTGTCGACCAGCCTACCGATCAGACCGCCAATTACCACGCCGATCACCAGGCCGATTGCGATCCAGGGGCTCGCTCTGCGTTTGGGTCCGTTCATACTCCCTCCAAGTTTTCCGGTTGCGTTCAAGGGACTCCAGTTCTACCAGATCACCATTCCCCGGCATAGCCGCTGTCGAAGGGCTCGGCCAGGTGGACAACCCAGGCGTGGGCTAGCTCGACCAGTTGGCGCAGGTGGAGTGTATCGTGGGCAGCCCAGGCCGCCAGCAGGTCGCCGGCGTGTAACACCCCACCCCACGGCGCCGCGGCAGTCGCCAGCCAGTTTGCCCCGCTCAGCCCGGCCAGCCATTCCAGCGAGGCCTGGCGCTCGGCCAGAAATTCCGCCAGCGAGGGGCCCAGCGAGCGCTGGTTGTAGCCGCGCTGGCTGACCCAGCCCTGCGGGTCGATCGGCGGCCAGGCTGCCCCAGGCTGGTGCAGCAGCAAATCCAGGCGGACCCGGAAATCTAGCTTTTCCTCGTCGAGCAGGTGGTTGACTACTTCCAGGATCGACCAGCTTTCCGGGTCGGGCTTCCAGGCCGCCTGTTCGGCGCTGACTGGCTCGACCAGGGCGGCGATCCGGGCGGCATTGGCATGCAGTTGCGCCACGATCGGTTCAAGTTCCATCTGGGTTTTCTCCTCGCCCGCCAGGCGCAGCTCAGCCCGTCTGCATCTCGGCTTGAAAATCTTTGAAGCCAGCCGCGGTCGGGGCGCGCAACTCGGACAGGCCGCCTGGGTCTAACCGGGTGAAATTGAAACAGGATTTGTGCCCGACCTGACCAGTGATCTGGACGACGATTTAATTATACGAGTTGTTCAGCCTAAAAGCAAATATTCGCCGAATTTGCCGCGCATCGAGTGATTCGAAGCCACCGATGAGCCGTAGCCGCCGGTGTTGAGCAGCGCAAGATACTCGCCTTCCTCGACGGCTGGGAGCTCACAGGCTTCGGCGAACAGGTCAACCGGTTCGTTGATATTCCCGGCGA
>CAZAGA010000109.1:1411-9893 GCA_964484335.1 uncultured Anaerolineaceae bacterium | reverse complement strand
CCTGGCCAGGCGCTGAAAGCCTTCCAACCGGGCGATGTAATTCTCATAATCCTTGACGGTGTTGAGTGGGACGAATTGGAACAGCTCGGGGAAATCGATCTGCAGCCCGGCGGTTTTGGAGATTGGCAGGTAGAAGGCGCCAAATTCGTCTTCCCGGATGGCGTCTTCCAACTGGCGCTTGAATATATCGAAGTTGAGCTGCTCGCCAGCCGGCAGCTCAGCGCGCTGGATCGCCTCCAGGCGAACCTGAAAGCCACGCAAGGTCGCCAGGTGGCGCACCCAATCTTCAGGCGCAGTCTCCGGCAGCCGGTCGTTGTAGCGGTGGTCGCCGCACAGCGTGGCAAAGATCGGGTTAAACTGCATTTCGAACTCCCAGGCCTCTTTGACTAATGCCTGGAAACTAGAATGGTGATTCATGCTTGCTCCTTACCAGCGAGCCTGGTGTGGTTCGACGAAACCGGCCAGGTTGCTCAGGCCTGGCGGACGGCAGCGGCGATGGCGGCGATATGGCCCGGCGTGCTGCCGCAGCAGCCGCCGACGATTTGCGCCCCGGCTTGCACCAGGCGCAAGGCAGCTTCGGCCATTTGCTCAGGCGATGTATCGTATTCAGCCGGGCTGGTGCCGGGCCGGGGCATGCCCGCGTTGGGCTTGGCCCACAGCGGGATGCCGCTGTTCAGCGCGGCCATTTCAGCGATGATCTGCTCCATGAATTCGAGCGACTTGCCGCAGTTGGCCCCGATCGCCGCCACGCCAAGCTCCTTGAAGGTATTCACCACTTGGGAGGGCTTGACGCCCATCATCGTCCGTTTACCCTGGTCGAAGCTGAAGCTCATCACCACTGGCAGGTGGCTGGCCTGGCGGGCGCCTTCCAGGGCGGCGCGCCCTTCTTCCAGCGCGAACTGGGTCTCGATCACCAGCAGATCCACTCCGCCACGCGTCAGCGCAGCGGCTTGCTCGGCATATGCCTGGCGCACTTCGTCGACTTCCAGCGGTCCATAGGGCTTGAGCAGCGCTCCGACCGGCCCCATCGAGCCGCCGACAAATACGCCGTATGGCTCGGCAGCCTGGCGGGCCAGCGCCGCGGCTTTCTCGTTCAACTCGACTGCCCGACCTTCGGACTTCGAACCTTTCAAGCGCAGGCTGGTGCCGCCAAAGGTGGCGGTCAGGATGATATTCGAGCCGGCTTCGACAAATTCGCGCTGCAGTTGGACAATCGCAGCCGGGTTATCGAACACCCATTCGTCCGGGGCGACCCCAGCCGGCAGGCCGCGCTGCTGCAGGTTTGTCCCGGTAGCGCCGTCTGAAACCAGCACCGCGCCACGCTGCAGCTCAAGAAGAAACGATTTTCCGTGCATGAAATACCTCCTGGTGAATAGACTGGCTTGTATGATAGCAAAGAACCCCCCGCCAGTCAATCAACCTGCCTGCCAGGCAAAAAAATCCAGGTGGGTATTCACCAGGATTAGCGTTGTGGAAACTTCACCCCAACCAGGCCTTGTTCGGTAGCCAGCCAGGCATCGAAGGTAATCCCAGGCGTCATGCGGTTAATCGTTGTACCAGGCAGCCCATCGCCCGGTTCAAAAATTTTCCACTCTGCCCCCAAATAGCGCGCTAATCCTTTATCCGTACCTACCCAGACCCCTGTTTGCCAGCCTGAAAATAACGTCAGGATCCGGTTGGATGGCAGGCCGTTCTGGATGTTGAAGCTTTTCCAGGAGCGCCCATCAAAAGTAGATATCCCGGCGCTGGTTCCCACCCACAGCTTGCCATCCCCATCGACCAGCAGGGAGGTGATGGAATCGCTCGCCAGGCCGCCTGCGGTGGAAGCTTTGGTGAATATTTTCCAGTCTTTCACCGTCTTGGAAGCCAGACCGCCTCCATCGCTTGCGAACCAGATTGTCGCCCGTGGGTAATCCCATTGCTCCCAGACCGCGGCGATTCTCGGTTGGATCCAACCACCTGGGGGTGCAAAACTGGTCCACTTGATGCCATCGTACTGGGCGACACCCTGGTCGGTCGCTGCCCATAAGTAGCCATCCGAATCAACCAACAAGTCGTTGATTTTGTTACCGGGTGGGCCGTTTTGGCCAAGATATTGAACCCAGCTCTTTCCATCGAAGCCAAAAACGCCTTGGTTTGCTGTCCCTACCCAGACCATTTTGTCAGGATTGATCTCTAGCTCGGTCAAGACTGCATTCTTCATCCATTTGGATGACAGGTATTCGAGATATTGGCCGGTCTCCAGGTTCCAACGCGCCACTCGATCGCTTGAAATCGCCCAGACCAGATTCCCACTCTCATCGATCTGGCTGACGTCCAGGACTGGTTTGAGCTCCTTGAACAGGGTAAATTCCGCCTCGGGAATCTTGCAATCGATGATTTCGAGCAAGCCCTCGGGATTGACAGCGACTGTTGCGCCCAGGACCTCCCAGGACACTGAGTCCAATCGGTTTACTGTCCCGGGCAGCGCATCGGCGGTGATTTGGTAGCGCTTAATCTCCTCAGGCGAGGCATCTTCTGGGATTTTTAAAGTCAGGCCCAGCCAGGTATCGAAACCAGCAAAGGCTCTTTCTTCACCCAGGTCGAGCTGGTGAGGCAAGAGCAGCGAATCGAAGACCCGTCCAGGTTGGTCTGGATATAGAAACAAGGTATGCGCCCAGATCTGATCACCGAGAATAACAAATTCCGGTCCTCCATTGAAAGCCAGCCCTTTTGAAAAAGAGAATGCTTTCAAAGCCACATTCTCGGCAGGAAGTGTGATTTCCTCCCCCTCAGCGCAGCGACTCAGGTCGAGCTGGTAGCGGGTGACGTCGTCGTTTGCCAGGTAGGCCATCTCATGCCAAGCACCAGGCTCGGCATACCACAGGTTCAAGGCAACATCCGGCTGCGTGGTTATTATCCGCTCCAACAAGGGGGTTTCGGTGACCCATTTTAGCAGCTCGTCTAGCTTTTCTTGAGTCAAATCAAAACGAGTTAGCTTGCCTTTGCGAACGACAAATGGCGTGCCAATGCTGAAACGCAAGGGCTGGCCGTTGTAGGAGGTCTCAGTGCCAAAAATGATTTCCCCTTGAAAATTTCCTGATTTGGGGCTGTCTGCAGTTGTATCGGCCACGTAATTCGGCCAAATAAAGGTTGAGTTTTCGATCAACGTTTGAGCCGTCTTGGATTGGCGCAGGGCGGAAGCGATTTCTTCTGCGATGGGGGTCTGGATGAAATCCGGATGGATGCCCCATTGCCCATAAAGCTCCCCGGTCGAGCTCATTGACTTTGAGGCGCCGGTGATAAAGCTGACCAGGATCGGAAAGCGGAATGTCTCACCTTCTTCCATTTTAGCAACCGGGCAGCGAAAGTCCCATATCTTTCCGGATGGGTCGCTGGTTTCAACCGGATTATAGGTACAGGTGATTTTCTTCCCATCTTTGCTGGTTATTTCAATTTTTCGCAAGCCGGCGATGTTCCCTATCACCATGTTGCCGTATCCGCCCACAGACTGCTGTCCCTCGATTCGTCCAACCAGGGCAGAATCAGTTTCATCCATCCAATACGTAAAATGGTTGGCGATCGGTAACAAACCGGTGAAGCCAAGCCATAACTGGGCTGGCCAGCCCGAGTTGGTATAGTACAGGCGGCCTGGGTCGTGGTCGCCACCGCTGAAGCTGGCTGCAGGGCCGCCCCTTTCCGGCTGAAAAAGATCCCAAATGGCTTCGCCAAGTTGAACACCATATTGAGTGTATAACCGGCCGTTATACAAAACGGTCCAGGGAGCGCTGCCTGGATTTCCGGTGTTCCTGGAGATGAGCAGGATCCGTTGTCCGTCGGTCCCCGTTAACTCGACTTGGCAGGCGGGGTAATCGTCCGTCCAGGCGTTTCCGGTCAGGGTGGTCTGTGCTGGTTTGAGCTGGGTCAGGCCTTGGAGCAATTTCTTGACCAATTTTGGTTCAATGTTCTTCCCAGCCCGGGTATATTTGTCTTTATCCGCCAGGATTTGTTCGTAGGCTAGGATAGGATCCCCCAATCCCCACCATTCATAGACAAAATCAATTGCTGCGACTTTCCATTTTGAAACAAGCTGGTATCCACCCTCACCGGAGATGAACAGATCAGGGAGCGATGGATCATTACGATCGACAACGATCCAACCGCGTGGTGCGGCGTCAGGCGGTGCGTCTGGCGTACTTTGTGTTTGGCTGGCGGCGCTTGTGAATGGCAGGATACTGGAAATGACCAGACAAAAAAGGATCCAAAGGTGGCTGAGCCAGGCTTTCATGTCGTTGCTCCTTTCCCTCGCACGACAGATTGACATAATTTGAGTATAGCAAAAAAAGTGAGCTTGGGATACATTGTCTTCCCAAACTCACTCGCCAGCTAGCTACTTGTAGAATGACTTAGCGCATCCTGTTCTCAATTGCCTGTCGGTACAGGGCGACATAAGCCCGGGCGCTGCGCTCCCAGGAGAAATCCTGGGCCATCCCGGTCTGGATCATCTGCTGCAGGTGGTACGGCCGGTCATAGTAGGTGCTGACCGCCCAACCGAGCGTGTAATACAGCGCCGATGGGGTGGCGTCCCAGAATTTGAAGCCCGTGCCGCTGCCGTCAGCCTGGTTGTAATTTTGGACCGTGTCCTCCAGTCCGCCGGTGGCCCGTACGATCGGCAGGGTGCCATATTTAAGCGAGTACATCTGGTTCAGGCCGCACGGCTCGTACAGCGAGGGCATAACGAAGAAATCCGCCCCGGCTTCGATCAGGTGCGCCAGCTCATTGTTATAGCCGATAAAGCTGCCGATCTGGCCTGGGTAGCGACTGGGCAGCTCGCTGTAATACGATTCGAGCGCCTTTTCGCCGCTGCCCAGGATGGCAAACTGGACAATCATCGCCTGGGCGACATTCTCGATCACCGCTGCCAGCAGGCCCATACCCTTCTGGCCAGCCAGCCGGCCGACCGAGCCGATCAACGGGATGTTCGGGTTGACCTGCAGCCCAAAGCGCCGCTGCAGGTCAGCCTTGTTGGCTGCCTTACCTGCCATCTCCTGCGGGCTGTAGCGAGTCGGGATCAACGGGTCGATCGCCGGGTTCCATTCCTGGTAATCGCAGCCATTCAAGATCCCGACGTAGTCAGGGCCTTTATTATTCAAGAAAGGCGCCAGTCCCATTCCCCCCAGCGGGGTGCGGGTCTCGTTGGCATAGGTCGGGCTGACCGTGTTGACCGCATCGGCGAAGAAAATTCCACCCTTCAGGAAATTCATCCGGCCGTGGTCTTCGAATTTATCGGCGCTGAAATTACCCCACTGCAGGCCGATATACGGCCAGTCGACGGCGTTATACACACCCTGGTAGGCGATATTGTGGATCGTCAGCACGCTGGCCGCCCCGCCCAGGATTGGGTCGTCCCAGTGCCAGACTTTCAGGTAAGCCGGCGCCAGGGCGGATTGCCAGTCGTGGGCGTGGACGATGTCCGGGCTGAAGCCGATATCCTGGCAAAGCTGCAGCGCCGACCGGCTCAAAAAGGCGAAGCGGCGCGGGTTGTCCAGGTAGTCGTTGTAATCCGCGTCGTGATACAGCCCCCAGCGGTCAAAGTGTTTGTTCGATTCGATGAAGTAAAACGAGACCCCATCTAGTTTTGCCTGGTGAACGGCAGCCCATTCCTGGGTGTCGCCCATCCACACGCCCAGGTTGCCCATGAAGGGCTGCAGGTTGTAGCGCACATACGGAATGGAAGAATATTTTGGTAAGATGACGATCACTTCATGGCCGAGCGCCTGGAGCGCTTTGGGCAGTGCCCCGACTACATCGGCCAGCCCCCCGCTCTTGGCGAAAGGCACGGCTTCCGAAGAGACCATAACAATTTTTAATTTTTTCGAATTCAAAGCATAGCTCCTCAGGATTATTAAGCCCCCGGTCGCTTGCACCGGATGCCAGGCGTAATTTTACCTTGTCTTGGTGGTTTGGGGATTAATCGGTATGGCTGTGACGGTGGTGGCTGTCGGGCAGGTGGTGGTGGTTGTGGAGCACTCCCTCGTGGATATGCCAGTGGCTGTGTGAATCCGGCAAGGGCTCGGGGTGAGCGTGCTGGTGGTGAAGGTCGTTGTGGCCGTGCGCGTGGGCGTGCTCCTGGCGCGGATGTCGGTGGCCGTGTTCGTGCTGCTCGTTTAGCAGCAGCACCGCCCCCAGGGCCATCAATGGCAACGCCGCCCAAAAAGCCAGCGGCGGCATGGCTCGGAAAAGCAGGAAGGATAAAAGAATGCCAGCCAGGGGCGAAGCGGCGAACAGGGCGCTGGTGCGGGCCGCGCCGATCGCCCGCATCGCCCGCACGTACAAGACGATGCTCATCCCATAGCTCAGGCTGCCCAGCAGCATCGCCGCCAACGCCAGGAGGAGCGGCGGAAATTCGCTCCCCAACAGGACCGCCAGCAGCAGCGCGATACTCCCGGCGGCCAATCCCTTTACCGTGACAATTGACAGCGGGTTCTTATCAGAAATCTGGCGGGTCAGGTTGTTTTCCAGCCCCCACAACACCGTCGCACCCAGTACCCCCAGCGCGCCGAGCGAGAGGCCCCACTGCCCGTTCCCCTGGAAGGAAAGCAGAGCGCTGCTGAAAGTGATCACGCCAATCGCTGCCCAGGCCATCCGGCCGATCGCCTCACCAAAGACCAGCGCCGCGATCAGGGTGGTTGCCACGGTTTCAAAGACCAACAGCATCGAGGCGGTGGCTGCCGGGGTGATTTTCAGGCTGTAGAGCAGCAAGATCGGCGCAGCCACCCCGCCGGTCAGCGCCACGCCGGCCAGCCAGGGCAGGTCTGCGCGCCGGATGGGCGCTTCACGCTGCACCTGGGCGGCATTACGCCGTTGAAGCCCCTGGATCAGCAGCAGGCTCAAGCCGCTGCCCAGGTACAGAAATCCGGACAGCGGAGTGGGTTCGATCTCTCCGACTAGCAGCTTGGCCAATGGGGCGCTGGCGCCAAACAGCAGCGCCGCCAACAGCGCCTGGAGCATGGCTGCGGCCGGTCCGGGGAAAGCGCCAGGCGTCTTTTGCGGAGCCGCGCGGCGATTCCTCAAAAGACGCCTGGTACGATCGGGAGATTCCAAAGCCATTATTTCGGGCTGGATAAAGAAAACTCAGCCAGGGCGCGTGCCAGGTTGGGGTGTTCGGCCAGGAAGCGCCGGCTGAACAGGCGCACGACGGTGGTGAAGTCCTTCCAGTCGTGGTGGCTGCCCTCGGTCCCGGCAATCAGCTCGCGGCCTTCCACCAGGGTCTCGCGCAGGTATTCCGGGACGTTGGTGGCGGTGATTTCATTCTCGAGCGCCTGCAGGATCAGGTCAAATTCCCCCTGGTCCAGGAAGACGCCGTGCCTGTCGGGGCAGGCGTCGAGGGTCACCCCAGTCTCGCCGTAGCCTATCCGGGCCATGGTCTTTCCGCATTGTGGGCAGGCGCGCTCGCCCAGGCTGAATTTCATCGTTTCGATGTCTTTCCACAGGTTGAAATCGAGCCAGTTGGCGTCGGGCAGGCTGAGGTCTTTCATCCGGTTGAGCTCATCACCGGCGAACCAGACGCCGGCACACTGCGGGCAGACCATCATTTCCACCTCATCGCTGGTCTTTGGCGCCAGGGTTTCATTGCAGTTTGGGCAATTCATCAAAATACCTCCAAGAGTCGGGACTGTAGGGTTATTTTAACTCAAACGGCCAATTTCCGTCTTACAGATCGCCGGGTGGTTAACCAAGGCCTTGGCCAGGCGCTCGGCTGCCGCCAGCGGCGGGCCGCCCAGCGCGTCGCGCGATAGCGCCCAGTACGGTCCCTGGCCGAAATGCAACCCGGCGTCGGTCAGGATCGAAATGCGCGTGAAACCCGGCGGTGGCGGCCCTGGCTCGGGCTTATCCCAGGCCTGGGCGCGCTGGAGAACTGGTCCGCCAGTCTCCAGCAGGGCACCGATCAGGCGGTCGATCGGTTCGTCGGCCGCGTCCCAAAAGATCACCCCGCCGGAACGATCCAGGTAGCGGGCATGGTGATCGGCATAGGCCGCCAATACATCCCGGCCTTCCGGGTGGGGAATCTCTACCACCATCCCGCGCACCTGGTGAGCCTGCTCGGGCGGCGGGGTGAGCCCCAGGCTGCGCAGGTTGTGCCAGGCCCATAAATAGATCCGGCTCTCCAGTTCAGGAGTCGCCAGCACCTGCTGCAGGTCTGCAATTGCCTGGCTGGTTTTGCCATCCTGGCGATGGCCCAGGGCGCTGGCAAAAAGCGACCAGGGTGGCGTTTCCCGGGCAGCCTCGGTCAGGCCCTGTACCAGGTCCGCCAGGTCGTCCATGGCGAACAGCCGGGCGCGCAACTCCAGCAAGGCCTGGCTGGGCGGGGGAATGGTTTTCTTACGAAACAGGTTCCACATTGCGTTACTCAGATTATAATGAATTATTCCCCTAACCAAGCGTGTTTTTTTAAAAAGGAGCTCGCATCCATGCAAGAATTTCGCCCCAAAACGATTATTGA
>CAZAGA010000109.1:0-1311 GCA_964484335.1 uncultured Anaerolineaceae bacterium | reverse complement strand
GATGGCATGGCCAATATTGGCGGCTTCCTGGCGCTCAACGATAAGAAGCTGGCCGAGCGCTGCCGGACGCTTGAGATTTTGAACGAAGGCTTCCCGACCTACGGCGGCATGGCTGGCTATGACATGGAGGCCATCGCCGTCGGGCTATATGAAGTTCTCGACCCGCATTACCTGGAATATCGCATCCGCTCGATTGCTTACCTGGGCGAGCGCCTGGTCGCTGCCGGTGTGCCGATCGTCCAGCCCACCGGCGGGCATGCCGTTTATATCGATGCGCGCGAGATGCTGCCGCACGTCCCACCCCTGCACTTCCCAGCCTGGTCGCTGAACAACGCCCTGTACCTGATGGGGGGGGTTCGCGGGGTCGAGATCGGCAGCGTGATGTTCGGCCGCCAGCCGGATGGCAGCGAGCGCCCGGCAGCGATGGAGCTGGTCCGCCTGGCCTTCCCGCGCCGGATGTACACCCAGAGCCACGTCGATTACCTGGCCGAGGTGATCCTGGCGGTGAACGAGCAGCGCGCCAGCCTGCCCGGCTACCGGATCGTCTCCTCAGCCCCGGTGCTGCGCCACTTCACCGCCCGGCTCGAGCCTTTAGCGGATTGAAACCGCGTTTTCAACCGGCGGGCAGGCCTCCAGGTTTTCCAGGATTGCCTGGATCACCAGCGGGTCGTCATCCCAGGCGCCCAGGTTGACCACTTCCACGCTATCCGGCAAGCCTGCCGTGTGCACCGCTTCGGGAATGTCATACAGGCTGTGCAGCGATGAAGCGCTGATCGAGGTGGCAAAGACGAACAGCTTCTCTACCCCGTTGGCAGCGATTTCCCTGGCCACTTGTTGGATTTCGGGTTCCTTGAATTCCATCCAGGCCAGGGAAATATTTTCCTGGCGGTAGCCTGCGGCGACCAGCCGGTCGATAATCGCCTGGCGGAACAGGATTTCTTGTTCGGTCTGGGTCGGATAGATCTTGTCCCAATCGGTTGGTTGTCCATGTCCGACCAACAGGATGCCGACCTTTGCTTTATCCGTGCCGTCGAGGTTCTTGTTCGCCCGCTCGACGAACATCTGCTGAAGTCTGGGCGAGTTCCATAAGGGCTCTGCGAAGCAAATTGGCACGCCGGTCGATTCCAGTTCGAGTTCCTTCACCATATCCTGCCCGGCTTTGGTGTGGCTGGAAACCGTCACGAACACGGTTGCAAACTTCACTTCGCGCGCGCCATCGTTCAGGGCCCGGATCACGGCTTCATCCGGGCGGGGATTCGAGTCCAGGAAGGCCATGTAGAAACGAGTGCTCTGGTCGCCTTTGGCCCGGAT
>CAZAGA010000108.1:0-9897 GCA_964484335.1 uncultured Anaerolineaceae bacterium | reverse complement strand
ATCTCCCTGCGCCTGAACCCGCTTTCCAACCTGACTGGGGTGGTGATCACCCTCCTGGAGTGAGCATTCGACCCTAATTCTTGTGAATTGAGATTCCGAGCTATCCCAGAAAGCTAATCGCCATGCCGATCTCTCATAGCGTCTCCGAAGCCATCCGCCTAAAACGCGCCGTGCGTAAATTTGCCCCCACTCCCTTATCCGAGGAAACCATCTTCGCCATCCTCAACGCTGGCCGCCGCGCCCAGTCGTCTAAGAATAACCAGCCCTGGAACTTCATTGCCATCACCGACCCAGGAATCTTGCGCCAGCTCTCTACTTGCGGTGATTGGGCTGGACACCTTGCCGGCGCCACCCTGGGCGTCGCATTGCTCTCCGAAGATCCATCCGAAAAGTTCCAGCGTTTGTTCGACCTCGGCCAGGCGGCTGCTTACATGCAACTGGCCGCCTGGGAGCAGGGCGTCGGCTCTTGCCTGGCAACCATCTACCATGAAGATCAGGCCCGTCAAATCCTGGGCTTTCCCACCGACTTGCACCTGCGCTTCGCCATCTCCTTCGGCTACCCACTAGACCCTAGCCAGCTCAGCGCGCCGCCCCAAAAAGGCGGTCGCCGTTCTCTCGACGCTGTCGTCCACTGGAATCGCTGGTAACCATCTCATCCCTCCACTCCATGGCAACCGACACCCTCACCCTTCCAATCGAACCAGAAAAAACCTTTCAGACCGGCCAGGTCTTGCCGGTTGTTGGCGCCCACCTGGTCCACGACACCTACACCGCCTTCGTTGCCCCGCTACTACCAGTCATTATCGAAAAGCTCTCCCTCACCCTGACCGCAGCGGGTTCCTTGACCGCCATCCTCCAGCTCCCGGCGGTTCTCAATCCTTTCATTGGCTACCTGGCTGACCGGATTAGCCTGCGCTATTTCATTATCCTCGCTCCAGCAGTCACTGCCAGCCTGATCAGCCTGCTTGGCTTCGCCGATAGCTACCTGGCTTTGGCGATCCTGCTCTTTATCACCGGTATCAGCGTCGCCGCATTCCATGCCCCGGCCCCGGCAATGATCGCCCGCGTCTCGGGTCGCCAGGTCGGGCTGGGGATGAGCCTGTTTATGGCCGGCGGCGAGTTGGCTCGCACCCTTGGCCCGCTGATCGCCGTCTGGGCGGTTTCGCTATGGGGATTGGACGGTTTCTACCGCCTGGTCATCCCAGGCTGGGCGGCCAGCCTGATCCTGTTTTTTGGCCTGCGCCGGGTACCGGTCAACCTGTCCCGCACCGGCGACCTGGCCGCGCTCAAACCTGCCCTACGTAGCCTGTTTCTCCCTCTGTTGCTGATCACCTTCTTTCGCAACTTCATGCTCGATAGCCTGGTCACCTACCTGCCCACTTACATGAGCCAGCAGGGTTCGAGCCTGTGGCTGGCTGGCGGCGCTTTATCGATCCTGGAATTCGCCGGGGTCGCCGGGGCGCTCTCCAGCGGTCCGCTCAGCGACCGGATCGGCCGGAAATCGATCTTGCTGGCAGCGACGATCTCCTCCTCCATCCTGCTCCTGCTTTTCCTGCAAGTCTCCGGCTGGCTGGTCGTTCCTCTCCTGCTCCTGCTCGGCTTCACCGCCTTAAGCAGCCAGCCAGTCCTGCTCGCCATCGTCCAGGATACCCTGCCCGAGCACCGCGCCATGGGCAATGGCCTGTACATGACCATCAGCTTCCTCATCCGCCCGATCGCCATCCTGGCCATCGGCGCCCTGGGCGACCGCGGCGGCCTGGTCAGCGCCTATTTCTGGGGCGCCATCATCTCCCTGTTAGCCATCCCGGCCATCCTGGCCCTGCCAGGCCCTTTTCGTAAAATATAAGTTTTTATGATAGTGATCGGGGAAGAAAGTCGGTAGCACATCGCGCTGCAATGCTGCAGTGTTGCAAAAATTCAAAAATTCAATTTTGCACCCCCTTTTAAGGGGTGCAAAATTGCAGCATTGAACTGCTGTAAAAAGAACAAATCATCACTGTCCAGGCGTAATTTACCACACAAGCCCTAAAATAACAACCTTTACTCCATAGCAATCGACCTGATAAACGGTCAATTTTGGACGCCGAGCACAGCCATTGGATCAAAGTGGAGAAATGTCCCGCTCGTTGCCCAAAGCAGGTAGTTCTCCCGCTCTTCAATCGTGTTCTTGGCCAGGTAGTAGGCCATTGCAGGAAAGCGCGCCCCAGCCGGTCCATGGCGCATCTCCAGGTGCAGGTGCGCTACCCCAGCATTCCCGCTCTTGCCCACCTGGCCAATCTCCTGGCAAGCCTCGACTGCCTCACCGAGCGCCGGGCCGGGCGCCGCCAACATATGGGCGTAGAGGATATACAGCGACTCGCCCTCCAGGATTGAAAAACGCTCACGCAGCTCCGCTGGCAGTTCCGCCGCCGGGGTCTCCACAATCACAAAATTTCCAAATGGAAAAGTATCTCCCAGCGCGGCTGCCACCCGTCCAGGATAGATCGACTGAATCACCACACCTTCGATCGACAGACGCTCCCCTCGCCGGTAGTAGGAGAAATCCACCCCCTGGTGGCGATCATCTTTGCCGATCGGCGGCGGGTGGTAACCGTCTGAAATGATCCCTGGCAGTTCTTCAAGAGCATGCTCCCGCAGCGGTGTGCAAGGCTGCAGTGGCTCGGCTGACGTGGCGGTGGGCTCTCGCTCCAACGCTCCAGACGCCTGGGGCGTTGAGCGTGGTAACGGGCTTTCCAACGGCACTGGGCTGGGCAAGCCGCTTGGGGTGATCCATTGAACCGGCTCGCCTGGCGTGGCAAGTACTGTTGGGCTGGCCAGGACCGCTCGCTCTACCTGCCCGCAACCCACCAAGGACAAGAAAAACGCCAGGCTTGAAAAAACTTGCGCCAACCGCTTCCAACCGATCATTAACCGATTGTATCAGCCTAACCCTAAAAATGGCGTCCCTGCGCTAGTATTTAAAAGGGTTGCCAGATTGCTCACGACGCGCTATAATGTGGGCCGGTCATTCGGGGCGTGGCGCAGTCCGGCTAGCGCGCTTGCATGGGGTGCAAGAGGTCGGAGGTTCAAATCCTCTCGCCCCGACTGCTGAAATTACGTTCATATGACAACCACAGGAATTTTATGCGTAATATACGCATAAAATTCCTGTGGTTGTCATTTTAGGACAAGTTATAATTATCTATATGGCCCCCAAAATTAATGTCGTAATTTTAGACGACCACCAACCAATCATCGATGGCTACCTCTTCCGCCTGAACCAGGCGCCGGACATCCGGGTTGTTGATACCATCTTTTACTATCAAGACCTGGCCCCAGTCCTGGCGCGCGAAAAGGTGGATGTGCTACTGCTTGATCTGCAGGTACCCATCTCGCCCGATAACCCCAATACCTACCCGGTCCTTTACGAGCTACCCCGCCTGCTACAGGATTATCCCGGCCTGGAGATCCTGGTTATCTCCATGCATGCCCAACCCGCCTTGATCCAGGCCATCCTGGAGGCCGGAGCCAGCGGCTATATTCTCAAAGAAGATGTGGCAACATTTCGAGAGCTGGCCAATGTCATTCGCAGTGTCTCCGGGCAGGGCATCTATATCAGCCAGGCAGCTTACCAGGCCCTCGGCAAGCGAAAAAACAGCGCCTATTCTCAACCGCTCAGCCCCCGCCAATTGGAAGCGCTCTCCCTCTGTGCTGCCTACCCAGATTGCAGCACTGCTGAGCTGTCCCTAAAAATGCAAATTTCGCATTCGACCGTCCGCAACCTGCTTTCCGGCGCCTATCTCAAGCTGAACGTGCGCAACCGCACCGCCGCGATCTTGAGAGCCCAACAACTTGGGCTGATTATTTAAGCATTGACCATGCCCAAACCCTGGCGTACCTCCGGTGCGTTCGAATGGTTCATCTCGCTGCTCACCTTTTCCCTGATCATCTTCTATATCTATTCTTTCCTAGGCATAACACCCTACGTCGGCTTCAAATTTAGCCATCCGATCGGCCGGATCACGCGCGTGTACACCAATCCTCCAGGAGAAAACAACTTATTACAAGCTGGCGATCGTATCCTGATGGTCGATCAGATGGATTGGCGAGAGTATTCCAGAAACCAGTTAACTCTGCCGTTTAGCCTGATCAAACATAAAGCTGGCGACACGATTGATCTGACTATTGAACGCCAGGACCAGGTCATCGAGGTCAAATGGACCTTTCCGCCGCTCAACCGCCAGGAATTACTTGACCGGATTTATTCCTTTCCCTGGATCCTGATCGCACTCCTCTTTTGGGCCTCTGGTGTCGTCACCCTGGCCACCATCCGGCCGCGCAACGAGCGGCGCTTTTTATTGGCTGCCTTTTTCTACCTCTTAGCAGTCTGGATCGTGACCATAGCCATATGGCCGGTCAACTATAGCGGTCATGTTGCCACTCTCACCGGCTGGTTATTTGTACCGCTCGCCTGGCATTTTCACTGGGTCTTTCCAAAACCCTTGCGCTCTCTCAATCCCTCGGCGTGGCTCTTCTCCTATCTGCTAGCCACCGGAATCACCTTTCTGGACTTCTCAAAACTGGTCAAGATCGATTCGATCCTTCTGCCAATCGGCCTGGGCGTCCTGGGGACCCTGGCCTTGCTTGGTTTACGCCTGGCGATACAGCCAGAGATTCGCCGCCAGGTCTTCATCCTCCTGGCAGGGTTTGCTAGCGGATCGTTACCCATCGCCTTATTTATGCCTTTTCTACGTACCTTGCAAGTTGACCTGACCCAGATCCGCCTGGTGGCAGCCTTGTTCTCGGCTTTCATTCCAGCTTCATATTATTATGTCATCGCCTACCATAAGATTAGCGATATCGAGTTGCGCGCCAGCAGCGTGATCAGCTACCTGTCGTATGGGCTGATCATCTTTTGGTTCAATTACCTGGTCGTTTACGACCTGATTGGCCGCCAGCAGGTTTTCCTGACCCCAATTTCATCCATTCTGATGACAGTCATCTTGAACTGCCTGGTAACCGCGATTGTCTTTCCACCCTTCAAACGCTGGGTTGAAAACCGGCTGCTCGGCATGTCCAGCGCCCCAGAACAAATCCTGACTACCTATACCAGCCAAATCCTGACCGCTCCTGACTATGACCAACTGTTCCAGTTAATGGATAATGTGATCCTTCCCAACTTACTCATCCGCCAGGCAGCTTTGCTGCGCCTGAATATCGATGCACAACGGCCCAACGAGTTTGATTATGAAATCATTGCTTCGTTGAATACAAATCTGCATCCACCCCCGACCAACACCCAAATCCGGGCCTGGCTGGAGTTGAGCGGTTCGCCCATTGCTCCTGAAAATCCAGCGGCAAATTATGCTCCGTTGCAGGTCTGTCTTCCGCTATCAAAGCAGGCCAGCCAAGACAAAATTTTCCTGGCTTTGCTCGGCCGGCGCGATCCAGATGACTATTACGCCCTGGCAGAAATTCCCACCCTGCAAACCATTCTCGATAACATCGCCCTGGCGATGGCGAATATTGAACAGAATCGCTTGATCCACACCCTCTACCAGGAGAATATCGACCGGGAAGAACACGAACGCAGTCATATTGCCCACCACTTGCACGACGATGTCCTCAACCAGCTTGCCTTGCTGGCCCACTCCGCCGACGAAACCCAGGACGAAGCCTTTTACCAGGCCTACAAGAACAGCGTCCTGCGCGTCCGC
Organism: uncultured Anaerolineaceae bacterium; assembly: GCA_964484335.1. Taxonomy (GTDB): domain Bacteria; phylum Chloroflexota; class Anaerolineae; order Anaerolineales; family UBA4823; genus CAZAGA01. Next base: position 4,201 of record CAZAGA010000108.1, on the reverse strand, counting down.
GAGATCATCAACGGTTTGCGCCCTCCCCTGCTGGATTACGGCCTGAGTGCTGTGCTGAACGGGTTAATGGATGAAATTGCTGGGCAGGCGCCGGAGAACATGGTCGTGGATTACAAAATCCCTGCCTCTACCATCCGTTACCCCGCAGAGATTGAGCTTCATATTTATCGGATCGTCCAACAGGCTTGTATCAATGCAATTAAACATAGCCAGGCCACACACCTGGTTGTCTCTGGCCAGTTCGACTACACCAGGTTCCAAATCAGTATCCAGGATGATGGGGTGGGATTACCCGGAGAAGGTATGCCGGACCTCAAGTGGCTGATCTTGAACAAACACTACGGCCTGGCTGGGATATTTGAGCGCGCTGAGTTGATCGGTGCCAATATTTCACTCGAATCCAAACCCGGTACCGGTGTCAAAGTCAGGCTTTCCTGGGATCAGTCTTCCACGCTGGACATCAACAACGTAGAGGAACGGATGATAGCGCCCAAAGAATCCCTGGTGCACCCTCATCAACCTGTGCTAGGCCAGGATGCTCCCCAGGTTGCCGGATGAAACGCAACACTCACCCCACCAGCTCGCTGCATTTCAGACCAATCGAATGGCTGTTAGCACTATTTTGCCTGGCCGGATTGTTGTTCTACTCCTACGTTGCATTGTACGAAATACCATTCACCGGTTTCAAATTCCTGGATAATGGAGAAATCTCGCATGTTTTCGTCAGCCAGCCAGGCCAAAACAACTTGCTGCCCAAAGACCGCCTGCTAGAATTCGATGGTCAGGCCTGGGACGATTACCTGCGCAGCTCCACAGGTAATGCCCTGACCACCCACCAGGCCGGCGATCATCTTTGGGTGACAGTCCAACGCGGCGATCAAACCCTGCGCCTGGATTGGGTCTTCCCAGAGCGCAACCATCTCGAATTCCAGGCCCGAATCGCCAGCTCAGGCTGGTTGCTGCTGGCCTTCTTTTTCTGGTTGGCCGGCGTGCTGACCCTGGCCGGCCTCGCCCCACGCCACCCACTACATAACCTACTGGCTGCCTTCAACTTTACCCTGGCCGGTTGGATCATCACCGGCTCGATCTCGGCCTGGAATATCCGAGCTTCACTAGACGTCTTTCACATCATTAATTGGCTGCTCGTCCCCCTGGCCTGGCATTTGAATTGGAACTTCCCCCGTCCGCTGAAGGACTTGCCGCGCTGGACCTGGCCAGCCATCTATGGCCTAGCTGGCATCGGCGCTGCAATCGAATATTTTGTCGTCTTTACTTTCAACATTTTTCCAATCTCGCTGTTCCTGGCTGCTTTCGGTACGATTACCCTCCTGATTACCCATCTGAAATCACAACCCGCCAATCGTCGCCCGATGATGATTCTCCTCACCGGTTTTAGCGTTGCTATCCTGCCCGGCCTGGCGCGCATCTTATTCCCCATTGAGCACTTCGCAAGCAACGACCTACTGAATTACCTGGCCGCTTCAGCCTTGATCTTGGTGCCCGCATCCTATTTCTACGCTCTCACCTACCGCCAGCTCGGCGCGCCAGAGTTGCGCGCCAGCGCAACCCTGGCGTTGATCTCCTACGGCGTCTGGATCTTTACCTTAAATTACCTGGTACTTTTTCTGCTAACCAACGAGAAAGAAATCCTGTTCGCTCCCACCCCGTTGGTGATCATCATTGCAATTGCAAGCTGCTTGTTCACGATCTGGGTATATCCGCACTATCGGCGCTTAATTGAGCATAAATTTTTGGGAATCCCGCACCCGCCTCACCAGTTCCTGACCACTTTTTTTGGTCTGTTGCTGACCGCTCAGGATGAAAACGAGCTCTGTCGCCTATTACGCGATGAACTTTGCCCCAATCTGCGCCTCCGCCAGGCGGCTTTTCTCAAGATCCGCGCACCGGGAGGGGACAGGCAGCGCATTGAACCGCTATTCACCTTGAATCTCACTGACGGCCAGGTGCCCCAGGTTGCCGACCTGCCACAGCTGAGCCTGATTAGCGGGAAGGCGCATCACTTTAATTTACATGCCCCACCACCCCATTTGGGTTGGCTGCGCCTGTGCCTGGACAAGCAAATCGGACCTGAATTTCAACTCCTGGCTTTATTCGGCCTGCGTGACCCAGATGATTATTACGCCCCAACCGAGATCCCCGTCCTGAAAACCCTGATCGATAGTACTGCCATGGCAATTGTCAACCTCGAGCAAAAGGAAAAGCTACATTCACTTTATCAAAATGACATCAACCGGCGCGAATCAGAATTTAACCGCCTGGCGAATGACCTGCACGACGACGTACTGAATGAATTAGCAGCCTTGGCTCAATCAGTCGACGACGCCCATCCCAGCGAATCTTTTGACCAGGCCTACCAGACCGCCGTCCAGCGCGTGCGCGAAATCATCAGCGGCCTGCATCCTCCACTACTCAATTATGGGCTGGCAACTGCACTGAACGGCCTGGTGGATGACCTTGACCAACAAGTCCGCGATGACCTGTCGATTAATATCACGATTCCATACTCCGAGGTTCGCTACCCGATTGAAATCGAACTCCATTTGTTCCGGATCGTACAACAGGCCTGCCATAACGCGATTAAGCACAGCCAGGCATCAAAAATCGTTCTCTCCGGAGTTTTAACTCCTGATCGAGTTGAGTTAGTAGTCGAAGATGATGGTATTGGGATGGATCACCAGGGTCTGCTGGACCTGAATTGGCTATTGGCAAACAAACACTTCGGCATGGCCGCAATGATCGAACGCGCCCACTTCATTGACGCTGGGTTCGAAATTAACACCCAATCCGGTCAGGGCACGCGTGTGCGCGTCGGCTGGCGTCCACTGCCAACCAAAACCACACCGGTTCAAGAATCGCTTATGGCTTTTTCGTCTTAGCTGGGCTTTCCCGCCCTGGCGCCGTCGAGAGGATATCGCCAAGCAAGTTGCCATTCAGGCGCACCAGCGGATTGCCCTTCACGCCCGGGAACTGGCGAATGGTTGTCCAGATCTGGTCGTGCACCCGGCCATCATCGCAATGATCGCCTGACCGGACATACGTCCCGCTTAAATCAACGGTTGCCAGGCCAGTAGTCGGATTGAAATCCACCCCAATCAGGCTGAGATTGGATAGATAAACCGGGTTATAAAAACCGGCGATAAATTTCGATTTGACCAACAAACTGCGTAAAGCCGTGGCGATATCGCTTTCATTATCGCCGGTTCGCCACAACCCGGTATTAATCCGGATCAAGCTGTCGCCGCAGGCGATTGGTCCGCCGGTGCCGGTCTGCACCAGGTAAATATTAATCGCCTGATCGTTGGGCGGGGTGGGAGGCAGGGGGGTGGCTGTGGCCGTCGCAGTGGGCTCGGGTGTGTTCGTGTCGGTTGGAAGCAGGGTGGGGCTGGCAGTGAACGTTGGCGGCAGTGGAGTGAAGGTTTCGGTCGGCGGCAGCGCCGTGTCCGTCGGCCAAGCAACCGTCGTCGATGTCGCAGTCGGGTTGGCCGGGCTAACCTGCTGTGGCGTGGCTTGCGGAGAGCAAGCCGCTAAGCCACCCAGCGCTAAAGCCAGGCATAAGCCCACCATCCACCATTTTCTGTTCAAGGATATTTTCACGGCTTTTCCTCTGCGCGCCAATTATACCCCGGTCGCTCTCTCCGGATCAACGATCATCCGAGACGAAATCACCGAATGGATGCGGGCCGTTGATGTAAAAGGAGGTCGAGGTCACCCCGCCAAATTGCTTGGCAGTCGCCCAGATTTGCGCCCGAACCCGGCTGTGATCGCAGTCATCCCCACTCGGTTTATACTTCCCGGAAAGATGAACGATCAATGCGCCGCTTCCTTCGTCAAACTCGACCTCCTGAACGCGCAAAGTAGAATACGAAGTTGGGTTATATAAATTCCCGTAGTACTTGCTTTTCATACTAAAAAGCACATCCAGGGCTGCTTCGATATCCGCCGCAGTGTCTTTGGTGCGCGCCACTCCGGCCGGCGCTGGGACCGCGCTATCGCCACAGCCGACATTCCCGCCCGTATTGAGCAGAATCAAATACACCACTACCCCGCCTTTTGAGCCACCCGCTGGCAAGCCAGAGCTGGCTGCCCGCGTCGGAGTGCTCGTGGCGGTTTCGGTTGGGGTAGGCGTCTGGGTTGCTGTGGGAAGCGGCGTCAGCGTCTCCGTCGGGGTAAGTGAAGGCAG
>CAZAGA010000107.1:0-9955 GCA_964484335.1 uncultured Anaerolineaceae bacterium | reverse complement strand
GGTGGTGGGCTTCATCGACAATCAGATACTCATACTCGGGCAGGACCCGGTTGCCAGTGGCCACATCGGCCAGCAACAGGGCGTGGTTAACCACCAACAGGTGGGCATTTTGGGCCGCAACGCGCGCCCGGTGAAACGGGCAGGCGCCATCGAAACGCTTGATACAGACATCGGCGCTACAGCCTTCATCATCCGCCGACAGGCGGTTCCACACCATGCGCTCATTCGGTCCATTCAGGTTGATCTCACTGCGGTCGCCAGTTTTGGTTTCCTGTAGCCAGACCATCACTTTGGACAATACGCGTAGCTCGTCCACCGATTCCGGGCCGCGATGGCGCAAAATCTCCAAACGGCGCGGGCAGAGATAATTCGAGCGGCCTTTGAGCACCACCGCTCGCAGGTTGGCGCCCAGGACAGCCCGCAGATCGGGGATATCTTTGTTGATCAGCTGATCCTGCAGGGTGATCGTGTTGGTCGAAATCACCACCCGGCGCTGGTTCTGCAGCGCCCACAAGGCTGCCGGGGTCAGGTAGGCCATGCTCTTGCCGGTGCCCGTACCGGCCTCAACCATCAGGTGGCGGTGTTCGGAAAGCGCCTGGGTGACGGCGCGCAACATCTCCACCTGCTGGGCGCGGTATTCGAACTCCGGAAAGCGGCGAGAGAATTCGCCGCCGGGCTCCAAGAAGGCCGAAACCTCATCCAGGTCCAGCGGGATGGGCTCTTCATCGGGATGCAGCGGCGGCGCGGCGGCGTCTTTCCCGATCCGGAACAGCGGGGCGTGGAGGATCTGCTGGAGCGCCTCCGGAGAGATCAGCTCGCCGCGATGGGTTTGGAGGATCTCCTGCAAGGGTTGGGTTCCGGCCCAATCCAGGCCACGACTCTGGTGGACGATCTCGGCCAGCAAGCTAACCGGCAGCTCACGGGCTTTTTCAAGTAGACGATGGTAAACGCCGCGAGTGGCGCGAGCATCATCCAGGGCGCGATGGGTCGCCGGGTAAGGTACATCCAGGGCCTGAGTCAGCGCTCCCAAGTTATAGCGCCCAGCCCCGGGCAGCAAGACGGAAGCCAACTCGTAGGTATCCAGCGCCTCGTTGTTTTTCAAAATTCGCTGTCGGCGCAAGAAGGCCAGATCAAAGCGGATCGAATGCCCCAAGACGGGCGAGCCGCCGACGAAATCAACCAACTCTGAGAGCACCGCCTGGATGGGCGGTGCGCGCAGCACCATCTGATCAGTAATCCCGGTCAATTGGGTAATGAACGGCGGGATGCGCTTGCCTGGATTGATCAGCTTTGACCACTCCGCCTCGACTCGCTTTTCGTTGAAACGAACCGCGCCGATTTCGATAATCGAATCTTTTTCCGGGTCCAAACCGGTCGTTTCAATATCCAGAGCGACAATGGAAGCCATGCAGGCGATTATACCATCCTGATCATTTTTCGATCGAATGTTCTGAGATCAAGCGCTGGAGTGGTTTTTGGTACAATTGATCCACGGATTGAAGGAGAAAAACATGATGAAGCGATTATTGGTTGGGTTGGTGGTGACCGGACTGGCACTTGGCCTAATCTGGCCTAGCGGCTTTGTCGCAGCTGAAGAAAAACTTAGCGTCCCGCATTACGGCGTGGCGGAATTTTCACTCGAATACCCGACCGGTGGGTTAAAGGATCCCTTTAGCATGGTGAAGCTGAGGGCGGTGGTCACCACGCCCTCCGGGAAACAGCACAACGTGGGCGGCTTTTACGCTGGCCCAAACAAAATCCAATTGCGCTACATGGCGGCAGAAGTGGGCGACTACAGCCTGGCGGTAAGCGTGAGTGGGCCCTCCGGTCCCAGGGAGACCAGTTTTGCCTTCACCAGCCGGCCTAGCGATCTGCCAGGCCTGCTCCGGCGACATCCGGAAAATTCCTACCGGCTGATGGATGAGAAAACCAGCCAGCTCGTCAACCTGCAAGGCTTCAACAACACCTGGGATATCGACCCAAATAACCCGCATGGCGGCCAGCTCGGCAATTACATCGAAGATGGCGTCTGGACACCCCTGGAAACCTATTTTAAGACCTATGCCCGAGCTGGCTTCAATGCCTTTCGGTGGATCCCGGGCAACAGCAAGAAGTTTTCAATTTACACGCGGGACCAGTACCAACTGGAAAAGGCTGACGAACTACTGCGAACGGCCAAGGAGCAGGGGTATCATGTCATCCTGGCCTTATTTCCCGCAAATGGTTACCAGGGCGATGCCCCGACCAATCCGCAGCAGGAAAAGCGCCTGAAGCAGCGCATTGACGAAGTGGTCAACCGCTATGGGGCGTATGTCGACCTGTGGGAACTGACCAACGAAAGCTATGCAAAGAGCATCAGCGATGCCTGGCTGCGGTATACGGCCGAATACCTGCGCAGCATCGATCCATACCAACGCCTGATCTTGAATAGCAATCCGCGCCCGGACGATTGGACCTACCTGGACGCACGCGCACCGCACTTTTATGACAATTACCTGGACGAAAAGAGCAAAATCGACAGCATCACAAAAAAATACACCACCGGCATCCCGGTGATCGTCACAGAAGCGGGCAACCGAGGGATGAACTGGGATCTGCTTTCGTCAGCCCGCTTGCGGATGCGTAGTTGGACAGCATTCATTTGGGGCGCCAACTTGATCTGGTGGAATACGTCGCATTCGCGCAAGTGCAAATGCAATAATATGTACCTGGGAGCCGAAGAGCGCAGTTACATCCGAGTCCTGCAATCCCAAGCCGAAATGTTGCAGGCTGACAGCCAGCCGGGGTTGATCCGCGACTTGACGTACCGGGGGACGACCTTCGTCCGGGCCTACGAGCTTCGCTCGAGCGACCGGCTGCTGGTGTACCTGTTCCGGGATCCACTCGCTGGGGATCGGATCACAGCCAGCTTCCAATTGGTTTCCCCCAAGCAAACAACCGCCCAATGGGTCGACCCGCGCAGCGGCACGATCCTGGGAGGCTTTGCTGTGACCGAGGGCGGCCAGACTGTGACCACGCCTTTCTTTGAAGATGATATCCTTTTGATCATCCCCTAAACCTTACCAGGAAAAAACAAAAAACCGGCTCAACCGGTTTTTTGTTTTTTCCCTACCTAGCTCGCTTTACGCTTGCCAGCTTTTTTGATCACCTTAACCACCTTCTGCAAGGACGATTCGGAAGCAGCTTCACCGCGCTGCTCGGCGACTTGCTCGGCGGCTTTTTCGATCGGAATATCTTCCCCGTAGGTTTCTCGCAAGACCCATTGGTGGCGGACGATCCAAAGGTACAGGTCTGTTTCCGTCCGGCCGGGGAACTCCTTGAGCACACCTTGCTCGCGGATCACCTGGACGATAGGTAGATAGACATGATCGTACCAGGAAGCCACCGCCTCTGGGTAAGGGATTGCGCGCTTTTGTTGCTCGCCCAGATACCAACGGTGGACGGCGATATGATCGCGTAGCCGGTCATACTTGCCTGGCAGACTGACTTCGATCTGTGCTTCTGGCCGGACTTCGTGGATGCGGGTCTGCTCAAAAAAGTAGCCCCGCTCTTGATCCAGGATAATACTTTCGAGCCAGTTTGTACGACTGACCAGCTGGATCAAGCGGTTGATCTCCGATTGCGGGAATTGACCAGCGAGCTGCTGAGCAGCGATGACGGGTGGGGTTTGTTCGTCATTAAGTTCATTTGAATAGGCCAGGCGGAGATATTTTTCATATTCCACCACCCACAGGTACAGATCCGCCTCGGTGGATCCAGGGAAAGCACGCGGCAGATCCTGGCGGCGAATTTCTTCAACCAACGGGAGATAGACATGATCGTACCAGGAAGCAACGGCGCGCTCATATTCGATCGGATGGTCGTGTTCCAGGCCGAGATACCAGCGGTGGGTGTTGATATGCTCCAGCACGTAGCTGTACAGCTCCGGATCGCTGAGCGTGACCTCAGCGTTGGGCCGTAGGTTGTTTAAATTCGTCTCGAGCAGAAAATCAATCTGCTTTTTCTGGCGCTCCAGGTCATCTATCTTAATATCCGGGCTGAGCTTGATCGGGGTGTCAATTTCAGTAATGTAGGCGTCGATCTCGAGCTGGCCGCGCTCACGCGCCACCGAGACACGATGGTTGCCATCTTTCACAAAGTAAATCTCGCCAATCTTAATCAACTCAACCGGTGGCAGGTGAACATCGGCCAGATGGGCCTGGTCAATACTGATCCAGCGTTCCTTGGTTCGCTTCTGGATTGGCAAAAAAGCCCGGTCAAAGTCATTATAACGCCCCATCGAACCGACAATTTTCTCGATCGGCACCTGGCGCATACCGATGTAGTGCTGGCCGCGCACGGGCAGGCGGGCACGAAATTCATCGTACGGAAGCAACTGGTTATCTGCGCCAGTCAGCCAGGTCAGGATGCGTCTCCAGGTTGCGCGGGTCATGGCACGTTGAAAATCTTGTTGGGAAACCTGGTCAAGCATGATTAAGAACCTCCTGAAATGGGCCGGGCAATCGCGGGAAGATGATCAAAGTTGAGCAAGATCTCACGATAACTGAAACCATTAATGACCCGAGTGAGGTTGAAACTGGTTTCCATGCGATCATCCGGCCGGTAACGGTGGATGTGACCGTGGAAATGATAAGCGGGTTGAAAAACCTGGAGCAGCCAGCGAAAAGCATGGATGCCCTGGTGGGGTAGATCCGGTTGGTCATGGATCCCAGTGGCCGGAGCATGAGAGAGAAAGATATCCAGGTAACGACCATAACGCATCCGGTTGGAAAAAAAACCTGGAACAAGCCGAAAGACATACGACCACATCTGGCGCTGGGTGTATTGGAAAGAACCCGGACGGTAGCGTAGGCTGCCCTCTATGCCGGCTAACAGGCAGCCTTTAAATTCCAGGTTTTGCAGGTGTAAATCCACTGCACCATGCGGCGCGGTGCGCTGCGCTTCCAGGCTATATTCGACTACTTTATCATGGTTGCCGCGCACAAAAAAACACGGCACATCCAAAGCATTGAGAATGTATTCGATATAGTAATAGCCTAAATCGCCGCAGGCGAAAAGAACATCCACGTCAGCGAAACGCTGGCGGACCTGCTGGCTGTACAGGAAAGATACAACGACATCACTAATCAATAAGGCTTTCAAAGGCGGTTGAGCCATCAGGACAATTGTATCGTTAAGCGCTCCACTGTGGATCGAAATTTATCCGCTATGCTGCTGAAGCAACCCAGCGGGTGGACTGCTGATTGACAGCCGAAAAGGTCAATGCTATAGTTCAGCTATGACTAGAAAAAGTAAAACCGCATTGGTGCTGGCTGGCGGCGGATTAACTGGCGCCGTTTACGAAATTGGTGCGCTGCGGGCAATTGACGATTTGCTGATTGACCTGACCGTCAATGACTTCGATATCTATGTCGGGACAAGTGCTGGCGCTCTGGTGAATGCCTTCCTGGCGAATGGGATCAGCCCGGAACAAATGCTCGGAGTCATCGATGGAAGCAATAAGCAGATCGACGCGATCGAGCGCCAGCACATTTTCCGGTTAAACAGGCGGGATTACCTGCACTGGGGGCTTCATTTACCCGGCAAGCTGGCCCACGCCTGGGGAAATTACCTGCTTCATATTACCGATATGACCCCCTTTGACCTGGTTTGGTCGTTGGGGGAAGCGCTGCCGGCCGGTTTTTACGACGGCCTGGGGCTGGAGGGCTATATCCGCGAAACCCTGGCACACCTGGGGTGTTCCAACGACTTCAACAGCCTGTCCAAGGAGTTGTACATTATCGCCACCGACCTAGACAACGGCGAACGGGCTGTTTTTGGCCCGCAGCAACAGGACGCGCCGATCTCGTTAGCAGTGGCAGCCTCATCCGCCCTGCCCGTGGTTTATAAACCAGTCCGGATCGGCGATCATGAATATATCGACGGCGGCTTCCGGGGAACAGCAAGCATCGACCTGGCCATCGAACGTGGGGCCAAGCTGATTGTCTGCATCAACCCACTGGTACCATTTGACAACCGGAACGCTAACCTGGCCGCTACCAAAGGCGACCAGGATGAACACCTGAGCCAACATGGTATCCAATCGGTGACCGGACAGACGATCCGGATCTTCAGCCATGCTGGTCTGCATTATCACGTTAAACAGCTCCGCCGGGCGCATCCCCAAGTGGATATCCTGCTAATCGAGCCACAGCAAAACGATCCCCAGATGGCGCTTTACAATATCATGCGCTATTCTGCGCGGCTGCTTATCGCTCACCATGGATTTGAGTCGATCACTTATGACCTGGCGAAAGATTACCAGACTTACAAAGAAACACTCGACCGGCATGGGATCCGGATTTCTCGCCGCCTGGTGATCGAGGAGTTAAACGAAATCGCCCAATCGGATCATGATCCGCAAGTGATCCGTAAAGTACTGGAAGCCAACCTGATTGGCTGCCGGCAACGCAAGCAAAATGGTCCAGCTTGTGAGCTCTCCCGGGTGCTGGCAGACCTGGATGCAATTTTGAGCGAGACAGGATAAACAGGGGCTTTCCAAACAGCCCGGAATCATGCCGTCTCAGCCAAAATTTGGGGATAAATCAACTGCCCGGCAGTAAAAACGGGCTCAAAAGAAAGCGCTCGCCAGATCGGCCCGCGTAAACGAATCTTTCCACTGGCATGCGCCTTGCGCAAGGAAATTTCGGACAGCAAGATCGCATGCAGCAGATCAGCCGGCAGCTCAAGCTCGATATCTGGGCGCAAGGTCGCCGCGCCATAAATGATTTGTAAAGGATTGTGCTTCCCGTTGATGCACACCTCCACGACTGGGGAGGAAGTGCGCATGCGCAGTACCAGCCGAGAAGCGGCCACACTGCGCACAGCGGCGGGGTCTTTTTCGGGCAGGCGACGAAATAGTTCCCGGAGCACCCGGTACAACTGTTCAGAGCTGGTATAGACCGGCATTCAAGCCCTGCCCTCAACCAAACAGGATCGATTTTCGCTCGGCCAGGCGCTGATAGAGCATTTCCTGGATCAGGTTACGCACCTGATCGGTCAATTGAGAGACCAGCATGGTATTCTCAGCGCTGCCTGGTTCATAGTGGGCTGTCACGACCGGCTCTCCAAACCAGATCGTCCACTTGGTGGGCAGCGGAATAAAACCCAACAGGCCAAGCCATGGCCAGGTGATCGTGATCGGAAAGAATGGAAAGCCAATCAGGCGAGCAATGAGCTCGGACTTTGCGAGGGAAATATACGTTTCTTCTGCCCCGACCACCGCTACCGGAATCATCGGCGCGCCGGCTTTCAAGGCGGTGCGCACAAAACCACCCCGCCCAAAGCGAGCTAACCGGTAGCGCTCCTTATACAGCTTGCCAACGCCTTTGATTCCTTCTGGGTAGACCGCGATCAACTGTTCCTCTTCCAGCAGGCGGAGGGCATTTTCTTCACTTGCCAGAGCCTGTCCGGCTTTGGTAAACAGGCTGGAGATTAACGGCAGGGTGGGAAACCAACTGTCGAACAAGGTGCGCACCAGACGAGCCTGGGGGTGTTGGTTGAGCACAGCCAGCCCGACCATCGATCCATCGAAGGGAAGCTGGCCGGAGTGGTTCGCAACCAGCATCGCACGCCCTTCAGCGGGAATATTTTCGATGCCGTAAACTTCAACCCGCCAGTAGCGGTGATAGAGGAACTGGAAAAACGGCTTGACTGCGGCGAGGATTTCGGGGTCATAGCCCCAGTCATCGGTCTCATAATCGCCTGACAGGCGACGCCTGAGGAAATCTCGCTGGGCATCGATGGAGTAGTTAATGACGTACCACAGCCCACGCCAGGTATCCAGGTCCACCAGGTCGCGCGCTGATTGCGTGACATGCGCCAGGACTTGCGACACCTGCTCGGATGACAGGCGCAGCCGGTTTCCGCTGAGGAGCGAGAATAAGTTTTCCAGGTTGAAGGGTGGGGGAAGATAGCCGGGGGTGACGCGCTTCACTCGCTCTATCAATTGATCAAGCTGCTCGTGAAGCTGGCGGCGGGCGATTTCCTCCCTGGCAAGGGCCTGGTCAGGCGTTTCGGCGGCAGCCTGCTCGCCTGGTGGAGGCGCCTGGTAGAGCGAATCGCCCAATTCGGCCACCAATGGCTCTTCCGGCAAAGGCAGCTCGCTGCTCATTGGGAAACCTCATCTTCTACTGAACCAGGCTCGCTTTGCTGGCGCATCCGCTTGCGGCGTTCCAGGGTATCGCGCAAGCGTTCCTGGTCGAAAGCCAGGTCAGGAGTTTCGGGCTTGAATTTTTTCAGGCGCATTTGGCCAGCGAATTCGCGCAACGCTTCTTCCGCCGTGTAGGTCGGTTTAAAGCCAAAAACGGTCCGCATTTGCCCCAGGTCAGCAACCCACGAATAACGTAAATAATCCGGCTCAATCGGAAAGGCGCTTTGCGGGCGGCGACCCGATAATCGAAGCAGTTCCCGCCCCCAATAAGCAATCGGATGGACGATTGGGAGGGGTAATCGCCCAGCCAGGCCGAGAATTTTTCCAAGCGGCAAAGCTTTATCGGCGGCCACATTGAAAATTCCTGGCCGATCATTCTGCACGGCATACGCCAGCGCACCGATTAGGTCATCCTCGTGGATCACCTGCAACAGCGGGTCAAAACCCAGCAGGACCAGGGGTGGATTCATGCGCAGCAGGCGGGCCAGGGGTGCGTCGACGCCTGGGCCGATCGGATTGGCGAAGCGTAGCAAGCTGATCAGCATATCCGGCGCCTGGCGCCGGAATCCGTTGATGAAGGCTTCAATTTCAACCAGGTTGCCAGTCAACCCACCAGCCTTGCCCCCATTGAGCGGGTGGTCTTCGGTCATAAAAGCCGGGTTCGTCGGCAATGCGCCGTAAACCATCGTGCTACTACGCAGGATAACTTTGCGGACCCCAGCCTCAGCCGCGGCAGCGAGCACTTTCATGGTGCCAATTACATTTAAGTCAAAGGCACGCTCGCTAGAACGATAATTTTCACGCAGCGCCAGGTGAACCAGGGTATCGACGCGCTCAGAACGCAACAAGTCCACCAGCAGGGGATTGCGGACATCTGCCTGGATAAAATCGAGGCCTGCAATGGGCTCAACTGGCGGCTCGCTATCCAGGCCAATCAAGACTGGCGCGGCGGTTAGCTGGCTGGCGGCTGCCAATCGCTCTGCCAGGCGGCCGCCCCAGTAGCCAGCCACGCCCGTGATCAGGATTACCGGTTGGTCTGTCATGGAGCTACTTCCTTGGTGAGTAAGTTATTTGAGTACCAGGCTGGCATAACCTTTTTCCTTTAGAAGCTCAGGATAGACTTTGAATAAGGGTGTTACCGCGGGAAGCAACTGGAGGATCTTCAGTTGAGAGCCCTGGAGCAAGATCTCTTTTTTGGTCAAGGCATTCAACAGGTTGACTTTGCCATGCCAAAAAGCATGCGCAGTATCGGCCTTCATGGTCATCACAATGTCCGGCTTGAGGCTGGTTGGGCCATGATGAATATCAACAAACGCGCCTGGCTGGCTGGGTTTATCCTTGGCGTTCACTGTAGTAACAGCTTCGGGATCGGTATAGCGAAACTGGATGATCACCCCGGCCTTGGCAATCTTCCGGCCGATTTCGGGATCGGTTTTGGCGCGGTCCATTAATTCACCGACTGTGGCGTAGAACTGGTTGGAATCCTGGAAGATGGGCATCCGGCACGCTCCTGGAATGTAGATTGATACAGTATAGTTTAGGAAACAGGCAGCGTCAAGCAGGTCACAAAGCTGGTCACAATTCAGTGAATCAAATCAGTGAATCAAATCTTGACAGACTCGCCAACAACCCGTATAATCCCTTCGCCTGCCCGTTGGGCAGGCATTCGCTTGAAATAATAAGCTTGTATGTTAATGCGTTTTTTGAACCAGGAGAAAGACCATGCCCCCACATCCAAAGAGAAAACTTTCCAAGGGTCGCCGT
>CAZAGA010000106.1:0-9975 GCA_964484335.1 uncultured Anaerolineaceae bacterium | reverse complement strand
CCAGGGAGGCCAGGGCTTCGGGCATCCGGCTCAGGGCTGCACTGCCGATCGGATTAGCCAATAAAGTCAGCAGAGAGGTCATTGCCAAAGGTATGTAAAAAGCATAGAAAGCTTTCCAGGAGAGCGCTGGATCTACTGGGGTAGCCCGCTGCAGGTCGCCATGCAGCACGGGTTGTAAAACAACCCCGGAATAGACCGCCTCGCTGATTACACCGGCTGCCACTGCGCAAGTGGCCACGATAATCCCTGGCACATTCCCCAATAGGTATCCCACCAGCAGTACCAGGCCATCAGCGGTTAGACGGATGATAGTGCCCACTCCGACGGTTTGCGAGCGGCCAAAGCGAATCAGGACGCCCTGGTTGAATCTCCGATAGGCAATCGAGGCAGTCCAAGGTGTCATGATCCGTAAACCAATCCGAGCTGGCTCAACAATCTCACTCGGCACCTTTAGAATACCAATTACGACCACTTCATACAGCGGGGTAAAAGCGACCAGGAGATGGAACAGGGTCAGCAGCGCCGCGGCGTTGACCATAAAACGACGGACTCGTAAGTAGGAGGCCAGGTCTTTGGAAAGCGCGGTCGAGGCTGCCAGGAGCATGATGATTGGCGCTTCGATAATTAAGGAAAGGGGAAAGACCACACCGCCATAAGCGGCCAGGTTAATCTCCGGGTTTTCGAGACGAGCCATCACCGCAGTCAGCGCCGGCATCTCGGCGCCCATTAGCAACCAGCTAGCCGCTAATGGCCACCAGGTGCGGAGGATCCGGCGTACGGAGAGGGCAGGGTAGGGAATCATGCTGTGCACTAGTATAGCATGGGCGCAGAATTGGTGGAAAACAGGTATAATAAATTCATTGCGCAGTGCGTCAAATTTCATATCCCTTCTTTTTTCACAATGATCCAAAGGAGCGGACAATGTATTCTTTCGAGCCCACTGAAGAACAAAAAATGTTGATCGATGCCCTTGGTCGTTTTGCCAGCCAGGATTTGCGCGCCAAAGCGCACGACGCTGATGAAACGCACAACCTGCCATCAAAGCTAATTGGCAAGGGTTGGGAGCTTGGATTTCTCCAGGCTTCCATTCCAGAGCAGTATGGCGGCTTTGGTGATCGCAGCGCAGTGACCGGGGTGCTGGCCGCAGAGGAGTTGGCCTACGGGGACCTGGCCGGAGCGTTGGCCGTCATGACGCCCGGCCTGTTTGCTGTACCAATTCTTTTGGCTGGCAGCGAGGCACAAAAAGAAACTTACCTACCCCCGGTTGTGGAAGAAGACTGGCAGCCTTATACCGCTGCCCTTGTCGAGCCGTATTTTGATTTTGACCCCAACGATCTGCATACCGAGGCTGTCGAGCAGGATGGCGAATATGTAATCCGAGGGAAGAAAATTTTTGTACCGTTTGCCCCGGACTTTGCTGGGATGGTTGTCTACGCCCGGCTGGATGGGCAAACCCAGGGATTTATTGTCCCGGCTGGCGCACCAGGTGTAGATATCGGCGAGCGTGACCGATTAATGGGTGTTCATGGGCTGCCACTCTATCAAGTAACCTTTAATGATCTCCGCCTGCCCAGAGCTAATCGCCTGGGTGGTGAGAACGGGCACAACTTTGCCCCAATCCTGGCTGCTTCCCGTCTGGCTATGGCCGCCTTGGCTGTTGGCCTTGCTCGAGCAGCCCTGGATTATGCGGTCAATTACGCCAAGGACCGCGACGTGTTTGGGGTGAAGGTCGCCCAGAAACAGGCGATTGCGTTCATGATTGCTGAGATGGCCACTGAACTTGAATCAATCCGCCTGTTAATCTGGGAGGCTGCCTGGCAATTGGATAGCGGTCTGCCCCAGGCATATAACCAGGCCTATATTGCATTGAATGGTGCGACGGATATGGCGATGATGGTCACCGACCGAGCAGTTCAAATCCTGGGCGGGCATGGTTATATCCGCGAGCACCCGGTGGAATTATGGATGCGTAACGGCCGGGGTATTGCCATGTTGAACGGGATTGCAATTGTCTAAGTACACCGAGCGGCTGACTTAGAAATTTAGAAATAATAACGGCTGGATGACTCATAGAACAGGAGTTTACCATGATCGAATTTGAGATGCCTAAACCGATCGCGATGACCAATAATGCCTTGCAGACCGTCGCCGAAAATATGATGCGACCCGTCTCGCGCCGTTTCGATGATCATGAGCATGAAATTCCGTGGGATTACATCAACTTCATGCATATGGCGATGCGCTCGACCGGCGCTGGCGCGCTGGCCCCAGAAGACAAAGTCAAGCTGGATGCGGAGGGAAAACCCCGACCACGCATTGGCTACCAGTCCTTAGCCCACATGCTGGAGATGTTATCCTGGGGCGATACCGGGATGTATCTGTGCACGCCCGGCGGCGGTCTGGGAGCGGCGGCGATTGAAGCCGCAGGGACACCCGAACAGAAGGCAAACTTCCTGGCTCGTTTTCGTGAAGAAAAGCCGGTCTTTGGCGCGATGGCGATGACCGAGCCTCAAGCCGGTTCGGATACCTCGGCCATTCGCACGACTGCTGTCCTGGATAAGGAAACTAATGAGTGGGTGCTGAACGGTGAAAAGATATTTGTTACCGCCGGTCACAAGTCGCTGGTCGAGACGAAGGGATTGGTGGTGGTCTGGGCGACGATTGATCCTTCCGCAGGCCGGGCAGGTATGCGCGCGTTTGTTGTACCTGCTGAAGCTCCTGGCATCAAGGTGACCAAGCTGGAGCATAAGCTTGGAATCCGGGTCAGTGATACCGCCTCGATTGTTTTACAAGATTGCCGCGTTCCTTTTGAGAACGTCCTCGGTTCGGCTGAGGTAGTAAAAGAAACCACCAGCAAAGGCTTCAAAGGCGCGATGGCGACGTTTGACGCCACCCGGCCTTTGGTTGCGGCGATGGCGATTGGCGTGGCGCGTGCCACATTGGAAATGCTCAAGGACCTGTTGGCGGCTCAGGGCGTCGAGATTCGCTTTGGCTTGCCTCGCCAGAAGCTGACCGCCATCGAGCGAGATGTGATTGATATGGAGGCCCAACTGCGTTCTGCCTGGCTGATCACATTAAAGGCGGTTTGGATGGCCGATAACCGGCTGCCAAATTCAAAAGAAGCCTCGATGGCCAAGCTGCGCGCTGGCGATGTGGTGACCAAAATTACCCAACGGGCGGTGGAAATCATGGGACCGCTGGGCTACAGCCAGGAGTATTTACTGGAAAAGTGGTTCCGGGATGCCAAAATCAGCGATATCTATGAAGGCACAGGCCAGATTAATCGGTTGATTGTCGCCCGGCATGTGCTGGGCTATTCTGGAAAGGAACTGCGCTGATACACCAGGTGCGCTCTGTTTGAAAAACATCGCCTTGTACCAAACCGACAGGCTTTTTTCTGTGCACTGCTGGTCGAGTAGGCGCGTTGCCAGATGGTTTGGGGGCTTGGCGCTGCTGCTCTTGATCTGCGGCTGCCAGGTTGGTCCAGTCCGCCCGATTTCCGCCAGCCCATCGGTAGAGCGCACCCCACCAACCTCCCTGCTCTCGAAGAACACCGATCCCATAACCAGCCCTAGTCTGACTGCGACTGCCCAACCAAGCGCACCAGTTGTTAAGCGGTTGAAAGTAGAACCGACCAGGACTGCAACGATCGCACCAAGCCCTAGCCCTACATCGACTCCAGACTCATATGCCGGTTTATTGATCGAGGATTTGGTCAATCGGAGCTATGGAGGAAGTAAGCTGGAGATTTCTGAGACCCTGGCAATAAACAGCTATTTTACGCGCACTATGATGACTTACCCCAGCGATGGTCTGGAAATCGCTGGCTTTCTTAACAGCCCTCGCCGGCCACCGGAAACCTGGGGGCGTAAGCTTTATCCGGTAGTGATTGCCTTGCATGGTTATATCGAACCGGAGATCTACCAGACGATTGATTACACCACGGGATATGCCGATACCCTGGCTCGAGCTGGTTTTATTGTGCTTCACCCGAATTTGCGCGGTTATCCTCCTTCGGACGAAGGAGACAACCGGTTTCGGGTCGGGATGGCGATTGATGTGCTTAACCTAATTGCACTGGTAAAATCCCAGGCGGGGCAGCCAGGCCCGCTGGAGAAGGCAGACCCCCAGTCTATCGGTTTGTGGGGGCATAGCATGGGCGGCGGGATCGCGATTCGGGTAATGACGGTCAATCCAGATATCCGGGCGGTAGTTCTGTATGGTTCGATGAGCGCTGACGATCAGAAAAATTATGAGCGCATCTCTACCTATTTTTCGAGCGGTCAACTTGGCTCGGAGGAGGTCGCAGTTCCATTGGAGATCGTCCGGCGCATCTCGCCGATCAATTACCTGGAACGCGTGATTGCAGCCGTTAGCATTCATCATGGAAAGAATGACCCTGATGTTCCGCTGGCTTGGTCTTTGGATCTTTGCCACCGGTTAAAGTTGCTCGGTAAATCAGTAGAGTGTTTTACCTATCCGGAACAAGGGCATACATTTCATGGGGAGGGAGAGAATCTTTTCATGCAGAGGGTGGTCCAATTTTTCGACAAATGGCTGAGAGACCGGTAAAATAAGGGTTAATTATGTCAGCCTGGTGGATCGAAATCCTGATCATATTTCTGCTGATCCTGGTCAATGGCTTGCTATCGATGTCGGAAATCGCAGTAGTATCTGCGCGCCAGAATCGGCTCCAGCAGCGCGCCCTGCAAGGCGACGAGAAAGCTGGGTTAGCGCTCAAGCTAGCCCAAGACCCGACGAGCTTTCTTTCCACCGTTCAGGTGGGCATTACCCTGGTAGGAGTGTTGACCAGTGTATTTGGCGGGGCGCGCATCTCGGACAACCTGGCGGATTGGATTGCGAAATCGCCTGTCCTAGCGCCGTATAGCGAAGCACTGGCAGTCGGTTTTGTTGTTCTTCTGATCACCTACTTTACTTTGGTTTTAGGGGAACTGGCGCCAAAACGCCTGGCCTTAAATTCACCAGAAGCCATCGCTCGAGCGATGGCTTTCCCTTTGCGTGCCATTTCCCGGTTGACTTACCCTGCGGTGCGTTTCTTGGGTTTTTCCACCAATCTGGTCTTACGATTGATTGGCGCCCGGCCATCGGATGAACCCTTGGTAACCGATGATGATGTCAAAGCGCTGCTTGAACAGGGAGCGCAGGCCGGGATCTTCGAAGAGGCTGAAGAAGACATGGTCGCTGGCATCTTCCGGTTAAGCGATCTTCGGGTTGGTAAGCTGATGACGCCTCGCTCCGAGATCGCCTGGATTGATATGGAAGATCCTCTCCAGCTTAATCAGGAAAAAATTGCCAACTCAGTTTATGCTCGTTTCCCGGTGGCTCGCGGCAGCCTGGATGATTGGATCGGGATTGTTCAATCCAAAGACCTGCTGACGCAACTGCTTTCTAGCCAGCCGCTTGATTTAATGGGCCAGTTGATTCAGCCTTTAGTCGTTCCTGAGAGCATGCTGGCGTTAAAAGTCCTCGAACAATTCAAACAATCCGGAGTACACATTGCTCTGGTGATTGATGAGTTTGGCACGCTGCAAGGGCTGGTAACGATATTCGATATTCTTGAGGCAATTGTTGGGGATATTCCCTCCCAAGGCGAGCCAGTTGACGAGTTGGCGATTCAGCGCGAGGACGGTACCTGGTTGATGGATGGACGTTTTTCGATTGATAATTTCAAAGCAATGTTTGAGTTGCCAGAGCTGCCAGATGAGAGTCGAGGCTATTACCAAACCCTGGCTGGTTTTATTATCACCTATTTGGGAAAAATTCCAAAAGCCACTGACCAGTTTGAGTGGGGTGGTTTATCTTTTGAGATCCTGGATATGGATGGATTTCGAATTGATAAAATTTTAGTTAAGCCGTTGAAGGATTTGCAGGCAAAGCAGGAGGTGTAAATTGAAGTTTGCGAGACAGTTTTTCCAGGTGCTAATTTTGCTCTTATTGCTGGGGGGTTGTGGCGCTAGGGCCCAAATCACCCCCAATCCGTCCTCTAATGCCCAATTAACCGAAATCGCTGCTCAAATTGGAACTTTGCGCGCTGACCTGGTTAGGGTGGCGCCTACATTGACTGCCTTTGCTCAGCAAGCCCCGCTGGCAAATCCGGTCTCGCCAGTTTCTACTCCCCAGCCTGAAGGTTCTGAATTGACTGCGACGCCGCAAACAGGTTTATCTAGCCAGCAAGCGACCCTGGTGGCCGCCCGAGCAACGGCCGGGGCAAACCTGCCGCTGACCAACCCGACCAGCAGTGGATTCACCATCCTGACGCCAACTGCTACCAGGATTTCCTTACCCTCGCCGACTAAGCCGGCTGCGCAACTTAGCTCTCCCACCCCGGTTGCTTTTATCCGTGATGCTAGTCTATCCATCCCTGCGCCAACGATGGTCGCTTCTTCAGGAGATGTTCTACTTTTCGATGATTTTTCTGGTAAACGTGGCTGGTTTGTTGAATTAACCTCCCGGTATGAACTCACTTTTACCCAAGGGGGATATCGCATCCTGGCGCTTACCCGAAATAACCCGATTTGGAGTGCACGCGGGTTTGACTATGCGGATGCTCGCTTAGAGGTAGATGCAGTTCAACTCGAAGGCCCCACCGATGGTTATTACGGCCTGGTTTGTCATTATCAGGATAATGAAAATTACTATCTGTTGGTTGTCAGCATCGATGGGAATTTTGGAATTGGAAAAGTTAAGAATAACGAGCTGCGCTTTCTGAACTTTACCAACGAATACAATGATCTGCTCAGCCCGCAGGGCAATCGCCTGCGCGCAGACTGTGTCGGCGACACCTTAAAACTGTATGTGGATGGTGCGCATGTCCTTGAGGCACAGGATAGTGAATTTCATTCCGGTGGAATTGGTATGGTGGTGGGTAACCGCTCTACCAGCGGTACCGATGTGCTATTCGATAATTTTATTGCCCTAAAGCCTTAAGCGTGTAAGCTGGTTCAACGGGCTGGCTGGATCTGGCGGTTGGCCCGGCAGGTCAAAGCGAAAAGGAGGTTCAATGAAGTACCAAATTCACCGTGCGGTGGTAATCGGTGCCGGGACGATGGGCGCGGCAATTGCTGCCCACCTGGCCAATTCTGGGACTCCCGTCACTTTACTGGATGTGGTTCCCAATAAACTGACAGTCGAAGAAGAGAAAAAAGGGTTGAGCCTGGCTGCTCCAGACGTGCGCAACCGTATAGTCCGCGACGGGCTTAACCGCGCCATCCAATCCCGCCCGGCAAGTTTCTTCAGCTCGATGGTAACGCGACTGGTTCAAACCGGAAATTTGGAAGATGACTTCCAGGTTGTTGCTCAGGCCGATTGGATAATCGAGGTGATTATCGAAAATCTCGAGATCAAGCGCAAATTGATGGCCCGAATCGACGCGGTCCGGAAACCCACTGCCATCATCAGCACCAACACCTCGGGCATCCCGGTAGCCTCGATCGCGGAAGGCTTGTCGGAGAGTTTCCGCCAGCATTTCCTGGGAACACACTTTTTCAATCCACCACGCTATTTGAAGCTGGTAGAAATAATTCCGACATCGGAAACACTCCCGGAAGTGACGCAATCGGTTTCGCACTTCATCGAGTACCGGCTGGGCAAAGGGATCGTTTTGGCTAAGGATACCCCCAACTTCATTGGCAACCGGATTGCTTTTGGTGAGGCCGCTTTTGCTCTGGATTACATTCTCAACCAGGGCTATACGGTTGAAGAAGTTGATGCGATCACCGGACCGGCGATTGGCCGCCCCAAGACAGCGACCTTCCGCCTGATTGACCTGGTTGGGGTGGATATCTGGGATCATGTTGGTCGCAACCTGGCCCCGATGATCCCGAACGACGAACTGGCTCTAAAGTACTTGAAAGCCGAGCTCCCGAATCAGTTAATCCATACCATGGTCGAGCGTGGCTGGCTGGGTGGAAAAGTCAAGCAAGGATTTTACAAGGAAGTACGCCAGCCAGATGGCAGCAAAGAATTTTGGGTGTTGAACCTGGCGAACATGGAATACCAGCCGCCAACCAAGGTTCGTTTTGACTCGATTGGAAAAACACGCGAGAAACCGTTAGCGGAAAGATTGAAGATTTTGCTGGCGGCTGAAGATCGAGCCGGGCAATTGGTGCGGGCTTTGACCTATCAAAGTTTGGCTTATGCCTCGGCGCGTATTCCCGAGATCGCCGATACTCCCCGTTCGGTCGATGATGCCATGCGTTGGGGGTTTGGCCTGGAAGCCGGGCCGTTTGAACGTTGGGATATGATCGGTGTCTCTGAGGTCATCCCTGAAATGAAAGCCGCGGGTTTCCCGCCGGCTGATTGGGTCGAGACGATGTTGGCCAGGGGTATCTCGACTTTTTACCAGTATCAGAACGGCCTGAAAACCGCCGTGTATAACCCGGCGCATGGCGCTTATGAACCGCTGGCTCGGCCTGCCGGGCTGCTGGTATTCGACGAGCTGCGCACAGCCGGTAAGCTGATTGAGCGTAATTTAGGCGCCAGCTTGTTCGATCTGGGCGATGGCGTAGCTGGGATTGAGCTGCATACCAAAATGAATGCCCTGGATGCGGATATCTTTAATATGATTAATACCGGCTTGGACCGGGTGGCGCAGGATTTTGAGGGTCTGGTGATCAGCACAGATGCAGATAATTTCTGCGCTGGAGCAAATCTATTCGTTGTTGCCCTGGCAGCCCAGAATCAGCAGTGGGACACGCTCGAAGCGATGGTTAAAGGGATGCAGGATACCAATTTACGAATACGTTACTTCCCCAAGCCAGTGGTGATTGCCGCGGCCGGGATGGCTCTGGGTGGTGGGGCGGAGGTGCTGATGCACGCCGGGCGGGTGGTGGCTGGGGCTGAGTTGTACTCCGGCCTGGTGGAGATCGGAATGGGCTTGATCCCGGCCGGGGGTGGAACAAAAGAGACTCTCCGGCGGGTGCTTAATCCCTTGATGCAGACGAAAAATGTTGAGCCCTTGTCCGGTCTGCAGCGTGTTTTTGAGCAAATTGGTTTGGCTAAAGTTTCGACCAGCGCGGTAGAAGCCCGCGAACTTGGCATCCTCAACTCGCAGGACCGGGTGGTAATGAACCGCGATTTGTTGTTGTCCGAGGCCAAGAAGGAAGTCTTACACCTGGCCCAGACGGGGTATCACCCGCCGGTTCCCGAGCCAATTTATGCGGCAGGACGCGATGCGCTTGGTGCACTGCGGGTGGGAGTGTATATGATGAAGGAAGGCGGCTATATCACCGAGTATGAGTCGGTGGTCGGTGGTAAGCTGGCCTATATCATGACCGGCGGCGAATTAAGTAGCCCGACCTGGGTTCCCGAGCAATATATCCTCGATCTGGAGCGGGAAGCCTTCGTCTCCCTCTGCGGCCAGCCGAAAACCATGGAACGCATTTGGACTTTCCTGCAAAGTGGAAAGCGTATTCGAAACTAACCATCCGGAAGGAGTGAATAAGATGAGTCAGATCCCCGCTAGAGAACCAGTGATTGTCGCCGCAGCTCGTACGGCGGTCGGAAAGGCGAAAAAGGGCAGCCTGGCAACCACTCGACCGGATGAAATGGCGGCAGTGGTAGTCAAGGAACTGCTGCGCCGGGCAGAGGGACTTGACCCGGCTGAGGTCGATGACCTGGTACTGGGCTGTGCCTTCCCAGAGGGCGAGCAAGGGATGAATATGGCGCGCATGGTTGGGTTAAGAGCCGGGTTGCCGGTCTCAGTCCCTGCCGAAACCATCAACCGCTTCTGCGCCTCCGGGCTTCAGGCAATTGCCCATGCCGCCTACGCCATTGCGGCAGGCCAGGCGGATACGGTGATTGCAGGTGGGACCGAGTCGATGAGCATGGTGCCTATGACCGGGCTGAAGTTTTCCCCGCTGCCTGCGCTGGCCCTTGAAGCCCCACATTATTTCACAAACATGGGCCTGACCGCTGAGAACGTGGCTGCTAAGTACGGCGTCAGCCGGCAGGAGC
>CAZAGA010000105.1:5715-9982 GCA_964484335.1 uncultured Anaerolineaceae bacterium | reverse complement strand
TTTTCCTCAGAGTAATTTTTAAACATGTGTTTTCCGGGTGTTTGGTGCCAATTCGATTGATTGAACACCCAGATTAAGTGTTATACTATGCATGAGATTTCGTAATTTGTCACCTAAATCAATTTGGTGACGAATTACGAAAAAGGAGAGACGGAAAATGAGCAACATGAATTTGTTCCTCCCCGAACTACGCGGCGCTTTCTCTGGACGCAAGTTCTTTGGTAAGGCAGACCTGCGCAATTTTTATCAGAAACGGGCGCCTTCGCTCTCAGAGTCAGCTTTCCGCAGGATTGTCTATGCACTGGAAAGGCGTGACCAGATTATCCCTGTGGACGCTGGAGTATACCGATTCTCTAACGGACACAATACGCCTCATGCGTTGAAGAAATTCACGCCATCTTTTTCTCCTGAACTGCGCCAGATTGATCGTGAGATAAAAACGGCATTTCCCTACGCCGAAGTCCTGGTCTGGGAAACGCGCCTCCTGCATGAGTTTATGCTGCACCAACCTGGCCGGAGCCAGATCATCCTGGAAACCGAAAAAGATGTATCCGAATCGGTTTTCAATTTCCTGAACACGCGCTGGACCGGCAGGGTCTTTTTACAACCGGACCGGTTAACCTTCGAGCGGTATGTTTTGCCCCGCTCCGATGGCATTGTCATAACCTCCCTTCTCAGCCAGTCTCCACATCAAAAAGTAGAAGGTGTTTCCACACCCAAGCTGGAGAAAATTCTGGTGGACATTTTCGCGGATGAGGATATTTTCTATATCTTTCACGGGGAGGAACTGGTTCACATTTTTGAAGCAGCTTTTGACCGCTACCAGATCAGCCAGAAGGCGATCTTCCGCTATGCACAGCGCCGCAAGCTGGATCAAAAACTCCGCGATTTTCTGCAAAAGAAAACCAAGATACAGTTGATTCAACTGGAGGAAGCAGACGAATGATTTCAAGCCAATCGCGTACAGCAGAATGGATCATGGGAATTCGGGGAACTTCACGGATCCCTACCGACCCCATTCTGATTGAGAAAATGATCCTGGCGCTAACGTTGCTCGAAAACTTACGCGCGAGTGGCATTGATTTCATTTTCAAAGGTGGAACTTCAATGCTATTGATCCTGGGAACGCCGATGCGGTTTTCAATTGATCTCGATATCGTTATGGAGACAGACCAGGGATTAGAAGAAGCTATTCAGCAGGTAATCCAACAAGGAGTATTTCACCGCTTCGAGGAAGACGAACGGCTCAGTGCGGTTCCCAAGCGCCATTACAAATTCTTTTTCCAGTCTGCTATTCAAGGGAAGGAAAGCTCCATTCTGCTGGACATCCTGTTCGAGGCCAATCCCTACCCGGCCTGCCAGGCCGTTGCGATCCAGTCGAGCCTGCTCGTACCCTCGGGTGAGCCAACCCTGGTGGCCTGTCCTGCTCCCGAATGTCTGTTGGGGGATAAGCTGACCGCGTTTGCTCCCCACACAACAGGTATCCTGTATGGAAAAGACAAGGAACTGGAAATCATCAAGCAGCTTTATGACCTGGGACTGCTTTTTGACATGGTTCATGACTTGGGCCTTGTTGCAGGTACGTTTCATACCATTGCAGACCAGGAACTTGCTTACCGCGGTCTTCATCATCTTTCCACGGCCAATGTACTGGCCGACAGCTTTGCCGCGGCGTGTCTGATTGGTATGCGGGGATATGGCGCGCCCGAAGAATACGCGGAGTTGCTCAATGGCATCAAAAAGATGGCTGGGTTTGTGTATGCGGAGCATTTCACTCTCGACTCAGCCATCCTGTGCGCCGCCAAAGTGGCATACTTAACGAGATTAATTGACAACCAGCAGCCAACCATCGCACGTTTTGATCCGGCGCTGAATCTGGCTGACCTGGCGATTCATAACCTGGCCTATAACCGGCTGAACAAGGTTAAGAAAACCAGCCCTGAAGCGTTTTACTATTTTTACCGGGCATGTGAAGGCCGATAAACCTTACGACTGCTTGATGTATGAATATATTCTGTAATGTGATCTTAAATCAACACCACCGCAATGACTATGAATAAAACTGCAACGATCCAGCGGATCAGAGCCAGGTTTAATAGGGGCTTCACCGGGAAAACCTGCGTCTTCTCCAGTGCGGCCCATTTATGGATGTCGCTGCCGGTCCCGGCAAGCTCGGCCGCCATTTTGAGCATATCCCGCCTGCTGCGATAGCGCACGATGCCCACCTGATCCCAATCGTCGGCCAAATCCGGGTGCATAAAGCGCCCCTGAACCTTACCGGCAAAAACAGGATGCCCGCCAAACTTCAACAGCAAGGGGATGATGGCCTGGTTATAGCGATTATTGGCCGCCAGCGGGTCATCCCCAAAGGCGCTGCCCGGCGGATACAGGGCTTTCTGGCGAAACTTGAGCAGGTTCACCATGTAGTAATCCCGTCCGTCATCGTTTTTTATCAATTCGCGAAACTGCTGCAAGATAGGTCCTTCTTCCGGCCCTGTTTTATCGGCCTGCCGTTTTATCTCGGCCAGCAGAGCCTCCACTTCTGCCGCACTAAGGGGCTTGCCCCTTCCACCGTACCAAACCAGGAAGGCAGCATATAGAAGCGTAAGGGCCACGAGAAGCATGAGCGAAGATGTGGACATGTCAATTTCCTCCGGCTAATCGCTGGCTGGCTGCACGGCGACTTCAGGCAGCGCCTGGCCTGGCCGTTTTTTCCACAGCCTTTGCCCAAGCATCACCAGTCCAACCGCTACGACCGAGATGCCTAGGTATTGAAGCGGGAACATCAACATCATCAAGATCAGGGCGATGATGGGCTTGGGGATGACCACCGCCAGCAGCGCCGCCATGACGCTGAGCACAGCTGCCGGGGCTGAGATGACCGGGAACAACACGCTGATTGCCAGCCCGAAGGCTGCCCCGCTGAACATGATCGGCAAGAACTGGCCGCCTTTCCAGCCGGTCGCAAGCAGCCAGTTGATGATGAATAAACGTGCCAGCGCAATCAGCAGCAAGCTGACGAACCCAAGTTGGCTGGCCTGCTCATAGGCCTGCTGCAGGCCGTGCTGTCCAGAGAAAAGCATCAGGGGCAGGAACAGGGCGAGCAGCCCCAGGGTAAAACCACCGAGCGTCCCGCGCAGCACAGGTTTCTGTTTCATGGGAGCTGCCAGCTTTTTGCTCCAGGTTTGCAGCCTCATGAATAGGTATCCGCCCGCCGCGCCGGTCAGCCCGCAGGGTATACTCCATAGCAGGTCGCTCCATTGGAATATTTCGCGAAAATTCAGGAATCCGCCGCCATACAGGCCCGCCAGTAGCTTCAAAAAAGCAACTGTGCCGATTGCCAGCGCTATCAGGTTGGGCCAGCTTTGCAGTAGCTTGACCAGCCAGTTCTCGGCCTGGGTCGGGCGGGGTAGATCGAAGCGCTGGCGCAAAGCACGGATCACATCGCCCACCCAGGTACTCAACCCGCCGATCAAGTCAATGATCGCCGATTCCGGACCCAGGCTGGCTCCAAAAATGAGCGAGATTGATGCGGTCGTCATGCCGTGCGGCAGGTGATCATATTCCAACCGCCCCGTTTTACTGATCGCGGTTACTGATTCTTTAATGTTTTTTGGGTGATCGCCCAGGTAGCGCTGGCACAGTCCCACCAATAAGCCGCCCAGGGTGCAGATTACCAGGGATTGCAGGGGGAGGCCAGGGGTAAGCACTTGCCAGAGCAGTTCCTGCGCCCATTCGATGAAATGAAGGAAGCCTGCCGAAACCGCGCCGACAGCGCCCCCCAGTAGGGCAGCCATCAAGGATAAAAGAAGAATGGAGCGAAGTTTTTTCATAGGTTTTCTTTGCCCAGCTTAGACCTGTTTTGCTCTGGCGATAGGAACCTCTTCGGAAAGATATAAAGTGTTTTCTCGTCTTTGAGCCAGTCGATCATCTTGAGAATCCCAACGACATTGAGCACAATGCCCAGCACGACACCCGAGACCCAATCTACAGGCGAGGCCATCTGTCCGGCGACGACAAGATAGAAAAAACAGGCTGCTAACGGCAGGAATAAAAGAACGGCAGTCAGCATGCCGGGGTTATAGCGGGTTTTGCCCTTGATATTGAACAAGAAGGTGTGGGCAAAAAAGTTGCCGACCGAAACCAGGATGGTGGCGATCCCCAGCCAGAGCGCTTTTTCGGCGAAAGCTGCCGCCAGGAAGTAAAACAGCCAGCCGACCATCACGTTGACGATCAGCGCAATCTGCGGATTGAGGGGGTAGCGGTC
>CAZAGA010000105.1:1309-5705 GCA_964484335.1 uncultured Anaerolineaceae bacterium | reverse complement strand
AACATGGCGGTATTCATCATGCCGGGGAAATAGCCGGGATAGCGGTATTCCTCGAACTGGTGCAGGAACAGGGTGATGAGGCTCAACCAGAGCAGCAGGGAAAGCCTAGTTGGATGGGCCATCAGCACAAACCCGCCAGTAAGCGCGGCCAGCCCCAGTCCCAGGTCAAACCAGTGCATTCGCAGGAAATCCATAACAGCCTCTTTCATTCTTTTGTTGCTTTCATCCCACTCCATAGGCTCCAGGCCAGCATGATCAAGGCCAGCACTGGGATGACATGGTTGCCGACCGCGCCGGGGGCAGTGCCGACGGTTTCAATGGGTTTATAAAACCCGAGCAGCAAGCGCCCGGTCCACTCGATGGAAATGAATAGCCACATGAGCGGAATCAGCGACTGGTAGCGCCACAGCACGAGCACGAACAAAAAGCCAAATAGCAGTTGAGACAACCCCCAATAAGCGAATAACCCGATGATCCCCGATGCCGCGCTCGGCGGGAAGGCCTCCAAAGGGATGGTGGCGATAGATTGTGCGCCGCCATCCGGTAGGAACATGTGGGCAAGCGAGCGCCCAACGGTCAGGATGGTCATTGCCACAAACAGCCATTTGGTGATGGCATTGCCACGATATTGATTATCAATGCTTTTTGGAAAGAGAATTTCAAGTATATTTTTCATGGGTAACGCTCCTTGAGGATGGATGAGTCAGGCGATGGCATGGGCTTTTTTCGCAGCAGCCCTTTGGATGAGAAAGGCAATGAAGGTGATCACGCAAAGCGCAAGGTAAGCAAACATGAAATACTGCCCTTCAAAGGCGGCTTGCATATGTACTTGTGAGACTTTGATGCCCGCAATACCCAGGAGATAAGTTGCCGGAATAATGATGAGCACATAGGGGACGACTTCCCGCGCCCGGCGGCAGATCAAAAAGTACAGGAAGCCTGTCAGGAAATTGGAAATCCCGAACACGCCCAGCAGGAAGAACTGGTCTGCCGGGGTGGTGAGTGGGTTGAACCCGGCAATGTGGACCGCTGACCAGCGCAGCAGGAAAGTGTGCATGAAGCCGCGGATTACATCCAGGAAGCCTAGAAAGAACAATACCGTGGATGGCAGCCAATAAATATCCTTTATTTTCGCTTTCATAATCGGGTTCCTCTATGATTTATCTATTTCGTTGCATGGACAAAGCGGTTGATCGCGTCTGCCACCTGCGCGGGCTGGTCAAAGTTGTCGAAGTGACTGGCGTTCGTCACCCATTCGAGCTGCACGTTGGGGCATTGGCTCTCTACATCGGCAAAGATGGACTTTGGCTGGGCAGGGTCACTGTCAGCCTGGAGCTGCAGCACCGGGAAGGGAAAGTTGTTTTTGCAGATTTTCCCAACCGCGGAGGTCAGATCCCAATTATCCGGATTGAAATACTTTGGGTTCATCTCGGCTACGCCAGGGCGGGAGTATTCGTAGACCAGGTAGTCGCGGTCAGCCTGATCGAGCTTTGTCAACATGCGGCTTGAATATACCGTATCAATCAGCCAGCCCGCGTCCTGATACAGGTACGAGGCAATCCAGTTATTCTGGAAAAAGAACCACTGCGGTTTTTGCAGGTAAACCGAGAAGGAGGGCCTGTCCCGGCTTTCGCCCTGGATCAAATCTGCTTCCATGCGCACGTAGCCAAGAATGTGTTCCGGGTGGTCGCCGGCCAGCACGCTGCCGATGATGGTGCCCCAATCGTGCGAAACCACGTAGAACTTGTCGATGCCGAGGCTGGTCATCAGATCAAGGGTCTGGGAGGCGACGGTATGCCAGTTGTAATCAGGGTCGGTCAGGTCGGAGCGGCCGTAGCCTTTCATGTCAATGGCAATCAGGCGATAGTTGTGATCCACCAACGGCAGTACCTTGCTCCATGAATACCAGCCTTCGGGCAATCCGTGAAGGAATAGAATCGCGGTTCCATTTGGGTTACCTTCGACTACGTAGTGCCATTGGATGCCGTTGACCACCGTATCCTTCTGGTTGAATTGGGCATCGATCGCATCGTGCTCCGCCTGGTGTTCTGCGCGGAATTGTGCATATTTCGCGGCAAGGTTCCTGGCACGCAGAGGGGCATAGACCCACACGAAAAGCGCCAGCAGCAAGGCGAACCCTGCCAAAATAATTCCAAACCATTTCATGATTCTTTTCACATTCTTTTCCTTGTGATATAGTATATACAGTGTATAAATTATACATGGTATAGCAAATAAGTCAAGAGTTTTCATTGCAATTTGAACAACGTATCATTTGCTTAAAATCCAAAATAAGGAACTGAACCTTGCCCAGACCAAAAAAGACCCCCGCTCAGATCGAATCTGCCCGCGAGCAAATTCTCGATATCGCCTTTTCAATTTTAAAGCAAGCCGGACCTGAAGCAGTCACCTCACGCGCCATCGCTGAAAGGCTGGGGGTTGCGCACATGTCGCTATTCACCTACTTCGAGAATCACGCGGCGATCTTGCATGCCCTGCGCGAACGCGAATTATCCAGGTGGCGCACGCAGCAGCAAGGTTTTGAGCGACGCGCCACATCCGAAAACATTGTTCAGGTTGTGGAAGAGGCCTTGCGACATTACATTGACTTTGCACGCGAGAATCCCAACCTGTACCGCGTGGCTTGGGTTATGCCGGAAGTTAGCGGCGAAAGCCCAGAAGAAAGCCGTCAGCGGATGCAGGCTACCATCGGGCATTTAGCTGGTTTACTTCAGGTCGGAATGGAGTCTGGTGCTTTTGAGAATCGCGAACCGTTCCTGGCAGCAAGCGTTGTGCTTGGGATGGTAAATATGCCCCACATCTTGTTTCACAGCGGCAAGCTGGTTGACCCCGTCTTACGCGACCGAATGGTAGACGAAGTACTGTCCGCAGTAAGTGGATATTTGGCTAAGAAATAATAGTTTTCGGCGATAATGAAAACCACAGATAACAAAATACCCGGTTTTGAGCGAGGGGGGCGCCCAAACACCGGGTACTTTTATTATCTTCAAAACTGCAAAACCGTCAAGCGATTTTTGCGCTCTCCTTCAGGTCAACCGGAATGCCAGGTTCCTGCAGCAACAGGCCAAGCAGGCGATCAAATGGACTGTTTGCAGATGCCTTGCGTAGCTGGCCATCGGCATCGAAGTACAAACCTGTAAACATCGTTTGCAGTATGGCGCGGCGTTCGGCCAGGTTCATCTTGTGCCAGATGCCAGCAAAATCTTTCAAAAGGGGAATGACTTCTTTTGCATCCGGGTGCGCAGAAGGCTTGAACTGCTGCAAATAACGGTTGATCCGCAGGTAGGCCTCTTCGTATTCGGCCTGGGTGATGTGTCCCTGGCGAAACAACGCACGCTGGCGGGCCAGTTCCTGACGCATGTTATACCCCTGCATCTCGAATTCGCTCATGCCGTCGTTGCTCAGGTAATACGCCAGGATGCCCTCATACCACTCTTCTGGAATCACCAGAGTTTCAACCAGGTGGTTGATTTGTTCTTCCAGGATTTCAGTGCGCAGGTTGGCCTTGTGGCGTTCGGGCAGTTCGCTTCCCATGTTGCCAGGCGTGGCAGTGATGCCTACAGCAGGCAAGGTCGGCTCGGCATCTTCTGGTTTACGTTTGCGCCGCGTCTTGTACAGATCGTGGAGCGTGGCGCAGCGATAGTAGGTATAACCACCTACCCCGGTTGCGCCGCGCAGGCTGGCTTTACGTCCATCCCAGGCGTGGCATTCCCAGCAACAGCCCACGCCGGTCAGCAGGTAGTCGCGGGTTGGATTGCCCTGGTTGACTGGAGTCTTGTACTTGCGCTTACGCAGTTGTTGGTTGGATTGCCATAACGCCACCGAGATCAACGCCTGGTGCTGGCCCGTGTTCAGCTCGATGATGGCTCTCTTACTGCCGTTGGGATTAATCCGCTGGGCTTTGCGGCTGCGATCCACAGTGGTTACTCCTGGAAGCTGGTCGTCATCCATATCCAATGGCTTGACCGTGTGACGTGCAATCAGGCCGGCATAGAAAGGGTTGGTGATGATCTCGCGGATGCTCTCGCGCGTGAAGGGGCGTTCCGGCAGGAAGTTGCGCGGCCCTTTGGTGCGAAACCGGACCTGCATTCCACTGGGAAGTTGAAACAGGCGTGTGTTCAGGTATTCGGCGATGTCTTTATCGCTAAAGCCCTGGTCGTACAGGGCATGGATCAACTTGACCGCGTACTGATCTACCGGGTGCGGCACCGGGATGCGCCCACGCCGGCTTTCAGCCCGGTCGGATTGGCCGAACAGAGGGCAGTAGTCTGCGCCATTGCGGTTGGTGCAGGTGGAACACAGCCCATTGCAATAGCCGTAAGGAGCAAGCCCATTGTGCAGGCCGCGGCGCGCCATTTCAACTTTCACTTCGCGC
>CAZAGA010000105.1:0-1299 GCA_964484335.1 uncultured Anaerolineaceae bacterium | reverse complement strand
GCTGGTTTGCCAGACGTACATTTCAGCCAAAGCGCCCAGTACATACAGCACCAGCCGACCCCACCAGCTATCGGTGTCAATTTGTTCGGTCACCGACACCAACCGTACCCGATGCTTTTTGAGAAAGCGCAGGAAGCGCAGCAAAGACTCCAGGTTGCGGTACAGGCGATCCAGCCGGTGAACAACCACCACGCTTACGCGCCCGGCTTTGATGTCTCTGATTAGCGCCTGCAGGCCGGGGCGGCGGCTGTTGCGCCCGGTGCGGTCGGGGTCTTCGTACTTTGCGATGATGCGCCAGCCCTTGGATGTGGCATATTCCTCGGATCGGTCGGGCTGATACTCCATCGAATAGCTGCGGGCGTTGGGGTCAATCACCGAAACGCGGCTGTATACTGCGGCGCGTTCTTCTTCAATCAAGCCGATGGCGCCCCCCAGGGTTCGTTTGACGAACTGCTCCAGCTCCTCGGGCGAACTGGGCAGCAGCCAGTTCTTCTTGGAATTATCTTTCAGGTCCATCATC
The DNA here is from genome assembly GCA_964484335.1 of uncultured Anaerolineaceae bacterium. Lineage (GTDB taxonomy): Bacteria > Chloroflexota > Anaerolineae > Anaerolineales > UBA4823 > CAZAGA01. The sequence continues at coordinate 779 of CAZAGA010000105.1, read as the reverse complement.
CTTGCTTTTCCTGATTCGGGCTGCCCTTCTCTACAGTACTGGCTTCTGTTTTGCCTTCTTCTTTGACTTCAGTAGGCAGCTCTTCTGGGAACAAATCAATTTTGCGCCCGGTGATGCGGCGCAAAGCTAAAGCGAGTTCGCGCTTAAAAGCTTCGATGATTTCGTTTTCTGCTTGTGTCATGATATTTTCTCCGATCGGGATTGATCTTTTCTTTGCGGGCCGGCTGCTGCCCACAGTAGCCAGAAAACGCCAGCGCCAGCGCATATATCGCCGATGCTGAAAACGCCCTTTTGTGGGTACCAGGCTGGAGAAAGCAGCCAGTCAGACAGGAACCATAAATTGGTATTTGCAACGAGTTGAACAAAATCCTTGCTCAATCCCAGGCGCTGGCCGATGGCCCATTGGTCGGGCGGTATACCCATTGCCAGGAGAGTCTCCGGACTGATCGGCATGAAACCGCCATTCAGGATGATGACCAACAGGTTGAGGGCCAGACCCACACCGAGCAGCCACATGCCAGGCTGGCGTCGGTTGATCCAGGCCAGCACCAGCGGCAGCGCCTGGGAAAGAACGATGGCCGTTATAGCCAATGGTTTGGTAGAGAAATGATTTGTGGCCCAGGTTGCTGCAATGGTCGGGATGAGCAGCCATGCCCAGCGAATACGCGGCATGGATATCCGCCGCCGATGGGCGGCTGCACGGATGAAGCCTGCCATCACACCACAAAGCGCCGCAACAACCAGGGGCATGGTTTACCCTCCTACGCTCCCGCCAGATT
>CAZAGA010000104.1:0-10010 GCA_964484335.1 uncultured Anaerolineaceae bacterium | reverse complement strand
GCCGGGCGCGCAGGTCAACACTGTTTTTCAGGATGTCATAACCGAAAACGGTTGCGCTGCCGCCAGTCGGGCGCAGCAGACCCAGCAACAGCTTCATCGTGGTCGTCTTGCCAGCGCCATTCGGGCCCAGAAAGCCGAAAATCGAATGTTCTGGCACGTTCAGGGTCAGGTCCTTGAGCGCCGGAAAGGTTTTATAACTCTTGCTCAAAGCCTGGGTTTGGATAACATATTCGGTCATGTTTTACTCCTTCCTGGTCTAACCAACAATTCGTGCGGAGCTGGATTTTAACCGTGGACGGGACCCAATAGCACCAGCGCGAAATCCTGCGGTCCGTGGGGGACGTTGGCAGCCGAAACCTGCAATTGCCAGGTTCCCGGCCGCGGTCGTTTGATCTGAAGCACTTCGAGGTTGTTTTTATTGTCCAGGGCTAGTTTACCGGCCGGTGCATTGCCGGCATAAATCCGGCCGCTCGGGCTGCGCAATATCAGGTTCAGGTTGTTGACCAGTGAGCGACCTGGGTAATCGGTGTAGGCCAGGGTAATTCGTAGCGGGGCTGCGTTGCTCTCAACCTGGAAGGGGAGCAGGTAATTTTGTCCGGTTTCCAGGCCAGGGCTGATCTCCCGGAAAATTGCCCGGGTGGGTGACTGGGGAGACAGGACGGCGTCCAGGTTTATGCGTCCATACCCCTGCTCGTTATCGTAGATTGCGTTGCGCGGAGCGTTCGAATAGATCCGTTGTGCGCCGGCCACCAGTGCAGCCTTAATCAGCGCCGCGGAAGGATTTTCAATTTTCTCCACCTTGCGTAAGTATTCTCGCACCAGGGCAGCCGCCCCTGCAGCCAGCGGGGTGGCCATGCTGGTGCCGCCATTGTAGAAATATGACCGCGAGGCCGGGAAGCTGCCCCAGCCCATGTTGTTGGGGGCCAGGCGGCTCGAACGTGTGGAAAGGATGAAGGTGCCTGGCGCGACCAGGTCGGGTTTGATCCGTCCATCAAGAGTCGGGCCGCGACTGCTGAAGGCAGCTACCTGGCGGGGATTGTTAGCCATCCGGTCATCGCGCAGCGGTGGGACGGCGTAATCGTTCGGCCACCATAGTCCGTAGCTCGCCTGGCTAAAACCTTTCCGCTGGCTCTCACAGGCGCCGATTGTCAGGCAGTTCTTGGCCGTGCCCGGCGAAGAGACACTCTGGGGATCGACCTGGCCATCCCGATCTCGGTCTGAGCCGTCGTTACCTGCCGCCACCAGGATCAGGAAGTCCTTGTGCTCCCAGGCAAAACGATCGAGCTGCTCGCACTGGGTATCGTAGGCGCCGGGGTCGCCGCCGCCCCATGAATTCGAATGGATCCTGGCGCCCTGGGCGTAGGCATCGGTAAATAGTTCGCTCAGATCGAGCGGGATACCCGAGAGCAGGTAGCGCCCGTATTTGGAATAGAAGACCGGGCTGGTCCAGCGCATTTCCTGCTCGATGGCCTGGAAGACCAGGCGAGCCTGGTAAGCCAGGCCGCGGATTGGGGCCGCCTGGCCAGCCAATCCCAGTGAGGCGCTCCCCGAGCCAAGCACTGACCCGGCGACATGTGTGCCGTGGCCGGTGTCCTGGTCGGCCGGCCCATCGTTGCCGCCTGGATTTTCGATGAATTGTGTATAGTCGTCCGTGATCGGGTAGCTCTTGATCCAGGCTACCCGCCCCTGGAAATCGGGGTGGATCGCCGCCGGGTCGCCGCTGTCTAGCCCGGTGTCTGCTACGGCAATCAACTCTCCTTCGCCACTCAGGCCCAGGCGATTGGGCAGAATACAGGTAACTGCTCCCATCAGGCCCGGCGCAAGGTCATTACTGGTGCGCTTGATCGCTCGTTCGCGGATCGAGCGTACCCCGTGCACCGCCGCCAGGGCCTCCAGTAGGGCATAGCGCTGTTCAGCGTCGCCCTCCAGGCTGACCACCAGCAAGCCGGCCGCGACGTCTTCCGCGCTGAGGGTTGCGCCAAGCTGCTCGACCATCAGCCGGCCAGGCGCTACCTCCGAGGAATCGAAGAATTCGATCAGGTAAGTTCCCGGTAAGGTACGGGTGCGCGGCAGGGACTGGCTGGTATCGTCCAGGTTGGACCGCTTACGCAAGGCCGTGGCAATCCGCGACCAGGTTGGCAATTGCCCGCTCCAGCGCACAAAGGGAAGCTGGTTGATTTGCTCCAGGCTGGCCTGGCTGGCATTGACGACGTAGGTGAAATTCTGATAAGGAACGCACAACTCGCCGCCAGCGCGGCTGACCGCCTCTAGCCATTCCTGTTTGATCGGCCCATCAAAGACCACCAGGTAATGGTGCGGACCAGATTTGCTTTCCGGTGGGGCCACCGGCGCGGCTTCTGGCGCTTCGAAGGAGACGGCTTCGCCCATCGCCGCCCCGGTGTCTTCAGGTTTTGTTTCGAGTGTGTCGATCACCTGGCTGCCAACACGCAAGGTGTACTGGCTGGTGATATCTTCGGTCAAGTACCGGCGGGAAATTTTTTCCGCCGTTGGCGGATCGACCAGGACTAACAGGAATGCTTCATATCGCTCCAGCACCCGGTAACGCCGGGCTAGCTTCTCCTGCTCGGCGCCTGAGACGAAGATCTTCAGCACCACGTCCATTGCTCACCTCGATTGGTTAGTAGGCTTGAAAACGATAATTCCAGCGCAGGTAAGCTAGCTTGAAACCGCTGCGCAGCATATTCCGGTAAGAAGGGTTCGGTTGTTCGGGTAGGTCTTCGGCGGTATCAGTGATAAACCATTTAATCCCCAGGTCGGCGCCGTCTTGGATCCGCCGCGCCAGGATTGCGGCCTGCGTCCCGCGCCGCCGGTAAGCCGGTAAAGTGCAGCCATGTCCCAGCCAGGCTGCCTCGCCGCACTGGTACAGCGCCCCCGCCGCGGCGGGCGTCTCTCCATCCCAGGCCACGTAATGACGCCAGTTGGGCCGGCCGACCTCGGCGCGCAGCCAGGGATACATGTAATCCGGCAATCCAAAGGCTTCGGTCACCACGAAGGCAAAGGCGTCGCCAAAATCGCTGCCAGTCAACTCAATCCGCAGATCGGTGCCGCTGTGCTGGGGCGGAGTGGCGTCGTGGATGAACTTGGCATGCCGGTCTTCCAGCCAAAAACCGCGCCAGCGCAGCCAGTCATGTAGCTCGGGCGGCTGGGATTGCGGGGTTAGGTGGACAATCAGGTTTTGCGTGCCGGTATCCCAAATGAAAGCCAACAGCTCATCCAGCATCCATTCCTCGGCCGGCTCATTCAGTCCCAATCCGAGCACCCGGTTGTAAAACGGATCACTGTTGTAGGGTTGGCTGAGCACGACCGCCGAAGCCAGGTGATCGGTGTGAAGTCCCTGTTCCCAGCGAATGTATTCCGGCGCAGCCTGGTAGTGATCCTCCCAGGCGCAGGCTTCGACGAACTCGCCCAGCATCGCCAGTTCGTGTTCGTCCGAGAGGTCTTGGTTGCCTGGTTCGCCGCTCGCCATGCTCATAAGTCTATTATAACAAGGGAAACGAATAGGACAATAGTTATCAGATTATTGGGTCTCGCTGGGATGGATGCTTCCTGCCAGGTCGTGCATCCAGCGGCGCGAGAAATAGCGCCATAAGCCCAGGCTGAATTTACCGACTTCTTCGGAAGCGGTCAGCAGGTAGACATACGCAACCGGCAGGTGAAAGATGAATGCCCCACTTGCCGCTAGCGGCACGCCGACTAACCAGATGATGAATCCATCCAGAATTAAGGCAAAGCGGGTGTCGCCCCCGGCCCGGAAAATTCCCACGAACTGGATCAGGTTGATCATCCGCATCCAGAGCAGGCTGCAATTGAAGATCAGAATCGCCTGGGCGTACTCGATCACCTGGGGAGATACCTTGTATTGCGCCAGGATCAACGGGCTGAAGAGCAGGACCAGCGCGCCGATCAGCAGCCCGCCAACCAGGCCCAACCCCAAAGATCGCCCGGCGACCTGCTGGGCGCGTTCCCGCTTGCCAGCCCCGATCAGGTGTCCGACCATAATCCCGGTGGCATTGCCCAGCCCAAAGAAGGCCACCGTCGCCAGGTCGCCGATCGTGCTGGCGATACTGATTGCGGCGGATTGCTCGGTGCCCATCCGGGCATAGATCACCTGGTAGGTGGTGATGCCGAACGACCACAAGATTTCATTCAATGTCACGGGCAGGACTGGAACCAGGACTTTCCGGGCAAATTCCCGATTAAAGGACAACAGTTCGCTCGGCCGAGCGGCTGGCGGTAATTTCAATCGATAGGTAAAAAACAGCAGCAAGCCACATTCCAGGATCCTGGAGATCAGGATCGCCAGCGCAGCGCCGTCCGCACCCAGGCGAGGCAGACCGCCCTGGCCAAAAATGAGCCCGTAACTTAAGCCGGTGTTCAGCACCAGCGCCAGGATTGAGATTATCACTGGCAGGCGGACCTGACCGACGCTGCGCAGGGCCAGCGAATAGGTCGATGTGATTCCAAAAAAGACGTAGGCAAAGCCGTAGATGCGCAGGTAGCTGCTGCCGGCTGCAATCACCTGCGGATCGCGGGTATAGACTCCCAATACCGCAGCCGGGAAGAATTCAGCCGCCAGCAGGAAGACCAGGCTGCCAGCCAGGCTCAGGCTGAGCGCAATCCCGACTACTTTACGGATGCTGGGCAAGTCCTGCTTGCCCCACAATTGGGCGGTGAACATCGCCGCCCCGCTGCCGATCCCAAACACCATCAGGTTGAACAGGAAAAAGATCTGGCCAGCCAGGTTGACCGCCGCGACGGTCGTTTCGCCGAGCTGGCCCACCATCAGGTTGGCGACCAGGTTGAGCGAGGAAAAGATCAGTTGCTGGGCTGCAATCGGCAAGCCAAACTGCACGATTTGCGTGTAGTATTCCTTGTCGCGCAGGTAAAGCGCCCAGCTTCTCGCCGGGGCGGGTGTCTTGGTCATGGAAGGGTTACAGGCGGGCTAATATTTCGGGTAGCTGGGCGATGTGCTCGATTTCGAAATACCCATCCCGGACATCCAGGTGGTCGATATCGTGTTCGTGCGCCCAGGTCAGGTGGTAGGGGATATACACCGCCCGCGCGCCCAGGGCGACCACCGGCAGGATATCCGAGCGCAGCGAATTGCCGACCATCAGGAAGCTATCTGGCTCGATCTGGTGAGCGGCGAACAGGTCCGCGTACATCTCGGGGGTCTTGTCGGTGACTACTTCCACCCATTGGAAATATGCCGCCAGGCCAGAACGGGTAAGCTTGCGCCGTTGGTCCAGCAGGTCGCCCTTGGTCAGGATCATCAAGGTGTACTGGTTAGAAAGGCTCTCGACCACCTCACGCACGCCCGGCAGCAGCTCGACTGGGGTATCGAGCATCTCCTTGGCGATGCCGACGATTTTCAACAAATCTTCCGCCGAGATGCAGCCCTGGGTTAAGCGGCTGGCAGTTTCAATCATCGATAGGGTGAAAGACTTCACGCCATAGCCGAAATACGGCAGGTTTCCAATTTCCGTCTGGTACAGCGCCTCCATCACCCCGCTGGTCAGCCCGTAAGTGCTTAGCAGGTCGACAAATTTCACCTGCGCGTTGTGGTATAGCGTTTCATTCTGCCAGAGGGTGTCATCTGCATCGAAGGCCAGGAGTCTGATTGTCATAGGTGCTGATCCAATTCAGGGTTTCAGGGTTGTGTCTTGAAAAAATCAGGTTGGATGGTCTGCCAATTCTGCCCGCCATCCCGGCTGAACAGCAAGCTGGCGCCTGTCTCAGCGTTCCGAAAAGCCCAGATCTGCCCATCTGGCAGCAAATTAAAACCAGCCGCGTTTTCGAGCGGTGGGAGTGGCTGCCAGTTTTGACCATCCGGGCTGGTGAAGGGGGTGACCAAAGTATTTACCTTGCTCCCATCGGCGGATTCGTAGCGATCCTTAATGAATAACCAGGCCAGGCCATCCGGGCCATACTGCAGGCTGCGCTCGCGCCAGGTATACTCCCAACCCGCCTCAGCGGGTGGGTCGGGCAGTCGCTGGTACGTCCAACTTCCGCCCAGGTCGGGTGTGGTGTACAGGTAAGCGCTGCCCAGGCCGGCAGGTTCAGTGAAAGGGCATTCGGCCAGCAGAGCTACCTGTCCATCGAAGGAGAGCACCGGCGAGCTGCTGCCACACTCGGAGACTTCGGGTACGCCGCTGGGCAGGGGCAGGTTCTGGCGTTCCCACGCGCTGCCGCCATCGCGGGTCCAGTTGACGTGCAGGAAAGGATCCGGACCCAGGCTGGTGGTGATCAGGCCATTGGTCTCATCGACCATCAGCAGTCCGCTTTGGCAGCAGGTATTAATCGAGCCGCTGCGTTCGCTCATCACATCCAGGATGCGCCTCCAGCTCAGCCCACCGTCGTCCGTCCGGTATAGGCTGATCGGAGCGCTGCCAGCGGCCGCGCCATGCTGAAGCACCAGCCAACCGTTGCTCGGATCGAGAAAGATGAGCTGCTTCCCACCAAAGGTGTCTTCCAACCCGCCTGGCACCAGCGGCTGGCTGGCTTGCCAGCTCTGCCCGCCATCCTGGCTCGCCCAGACCCGGGTTGGCTGGTCCGAACCAATGTTGCTGGGGTAGATTGACGCCCAGGCCTGTTGCGAGTCCAGGAAAAAAGCCGTCGCCTGGCCGGGTGTGCTGGCCTCGGGCGGGGTGACCACCTGCCAGGATCGCCCGCCATCCTGGCTGTGCAGGATGGCATCGCCACGATCATCGCTGGTGGCCACCGCCCAACCGCCCTGGTCGGGAAATAGCTTCAGGATCGAAAAGCTGACCTGGCTGGCCGGCAGGCGGGCGACAAGCACAGGTGTGGAGCTTGGCGGCGCGGCGGTTGGCGAAGCATTCGTTACCACCGCCGGGCCAGGGGTTGCTTCAGCCAGGCGGGGGGTTACCACCACCGCTTCCGTCTGAGGCGCTCCAGGTGCAGGCGAGGCGCTGCAACCCGAAATGAGCACCACCACCACCATCGCCAGGCTGACGCCGATCCATTGGGTGCGCGCCAGGCGCTCCCGCAGCAGCAGGTATGCCAGCAGGATGGTCACTGCCGGGTAGAGCGAACCCAGCACCGCGGCCAGGTCCAACCGCCCGATCCGCGTGGCCAGGGCAAAGAACAGGTTGCCGCTCGAGTCGAGTACCCCGGCCGCCGCGATTAGCGGTAGGCTCTGCCAGCTCGGGCGCGGGCTAGGGCGTAGCAGCAGCAGGATCAGGCCCAGCAGGCTGATCGAGGCCAGGCGGGCGACAAACAATGGCCAGAAGACCGCCTGGCTGCTGACCTGGTCAATTAATATAAAAAATCCTCCAAAAGCCACCCCGGCGCCCAGGCCAAGCAGCAGCTCCCTTTTCTGAGCCCGGCCGTGCAAACTGCCAGCCGAAACCAGCCAGACCGCCGGTACAGCCAGCCCGATGCCAGCCAGTTGGAACGGCCTGGGCAGTCCTTCCAGGATAAAGCCAAAACCGGCCGGGACCAGGGCGCTGAGCACTGCGGAAAGCGGCGCTACCACCCCCATCCGCCCGACCGCCAGGCCCTGGTACAGCAGCAGTAGCCCGATCTCGCCGATTATTCCGGACAGTGCGCCGATCAGCAGCACCCGGTTGCCAGGCCAGCTTTCACCAAAGGCCAGGCCGAGAACCGCCAAAAGCAGAGCGCCGACCGCCTGCGAGCAAACCACCACCCACCAGACGCTGCTGCGTTTGGTCGAAAGCCCGCCCGAGAAATCGGAACCGCCCCACGCCAGGGCGGCCAGGATGCCAAGCAGGGGAGCAAGAAAAAGCGAATTCATTTGTTGGGATTATAGTCCATAAACTCAGTTACAATTAATCTCATGGACTATCGAATTTTTGGCAGAACTGGCATTCGAATCGCGCCGGTCGGGTTGGGCACGATGAATTTCGGCCATCCGACCAGCGAGCAGGATTCACAGGCGATCATCGCGACGGCAATCGAGGCGGGGATCAACTTCATCGACACGGCCAATATGTATAACACTGGCTTGAGCGAGGAGATCATCGGCCGGGCATTGCGCGGCCAGCGTGAGCGGATTTTCCTGGCGACCAAGGGACATTTCAAGATTGGACCGGATATCAATGACCAGGGTAATTCTCGCCGTCACCTGGTCCAGGCCGTCGAGGACTCTTTACGTCGGCTGCAGACCGACCGGATCGATCTGTACCAGATCCACCGGCCGAATTTTGAGATTCCCCAAGATGAAACCCTCTCAGCCCTGACTGATCTGGTCCGCCAGGGCAAGCTGCTCTACATTGGTTGCTCGACTCACCCGGCCTGGTTGGTGATGGAAGCCCTGGCGATCAGCGAGCGCTATGGATATGCCCGCTATGTTTCGGAGCAACCGCCGTATAACCTGCTCGACCGGCGGATAGAGAACGAGCTGATCCCGCTGGCTCAGCGCTATAATCTAGCGATCCTGCCCTGGGCGCCCTTAGCGCAAGGCGTGCTGGCCGGACGTTACCCGCCCGGGCAAGCGGCGGCTCAGGATACCCGCGCCGGTCGCTTGCCAGGCAGCATCTATGCCCAGCGGATCACCCCGCCCGGGATCGCAGCCGGGGAGCAATTCACCCGCCTGGCGCGTGAGCTGGGCAAGACGCCGGGTCAGTTAGCGCTGCTGTGGTGCAAGGACCAGCCTGGTGTGACCTGCCCGATCATTGGGCCTCGCACCCTGGAGCAGCTCAACGATCTGTTGCCAGTTTTGGAAATGAGCTTAACAGAACAAGAACGCGCTGCCTGCGACCAGATCAACCCGCCCGGTGGGGTGATCGCGAACTTTCATAACACGGCTGGCTGGATGAAAACCCCGCTCTAAAAGTTGATCGAACAACCCAGTCCAGGGATTTCGCTGGCGACCAACCAGCCATCTTCGAGGTGGTGACCAGGCCGGGTTGGATCGTTGAGCAGCCCCAGCGCTCCATCCAGGTCAGCAAACTGGACGTTGGGGCTGGAGAGCGCCAGGCTCAGCCCGGCCGCGATCAGCAGTCCGGGCTCAATCAAGCAACTCACTTGTGTCGCCAGGTGGGCTGCCCTGGCAATGTCGTTCACCAGGCGGGCTTGCTGTAAGCCTCCGCAAGCCGCCACTTTAACGCTCAAGCCGTCAACCGCATGGGTTGTGGCCAGCTCAAGCGCTGCGGCTGGCCCGCTAACGCTCTGGTCGGCCAGGATTGGCACCGCGCTGTTCTTGGTCACCTGGCGCAAGCCTTCCAGGTCCCCAGGTGGCGTTGGCTGTTCGAGCATTTCCAAGGCTTCTTTCAAGGCTTCCGAGACTTCCAACGCCTCGCGCACCGTGTACCCACCATCGCCATCCAGGCGCAAGGCATGGTTTGGCAGGGCGTGGTGAATTGCCAGCACCCGCTGAACATCTTCCTTCGGGTCCTCCCCGCCTTTGATCTTCAGCATTCGAAAGCCCAACTGGGCCTGCTCGCATGCTCCCTGGACACTCGCCTTCACCGGTCCGATCGGTATGGTGGCCGAAGTCTGGATCCGGTTGCGAAAGCCGCCCAGCAGACGGTAGAGCGGCATGTCGGCGGCCAGGCCAAGCAGGTCGTAAAAGGCCAGGTCAAAGGCGCAGCTCACCGCCGGGTGATCTTTGACCAGCGGCGCCAGCATGGCCAGGGAATATTCCAGGTTGGTGGGGTGTAAATCCGGGGCCAACTCAGCGCACTTTTGGGCAACCCGCACGGCTTCTTCGAATTGCTCCCCAGTCAGGTGGGGGTGGGCGATCCCACAGCCCCAGGCGTTGCGCCGGTCGCGTGTCTCCAGGCGGACAAAGATCGCCCCAATCGAGTCGACCGGCGGATTTCCCGCCAGTCGGACGGGCTGGGCTCTTTTTAGCTGGATGGAAGTGATTTGGCAGTGGGTGATCTGCATGTGCGAACCCCTGGTTAGCAATTTGGAGATAAAATGTTAGTGTGAACCGCGGGCCTGGTACTGCAGTAATTATACTCGTACTGGTCTGAACCGTAATTGATCTTCCAACCTAACAATGA